>NZ_JPWT01000111.1:0-26438 GCF_000773065.1 Burkholderia sp. ABCPW 111
TCAGCGTTCAGCGTTCAGCGTTCAGCGTTCAGCGTTCAGCGTTCAGCGTTCAGCGTTCAGCGTTCAGCGTTCAGCGTTCAGCGTTCAGCGTTCAGCGTTGGACGTCGGTTTGGATTTTTGTTCCCGTCCTCTTGCCGCTAGAACTTTGGACTCCCGGCTCGACGGCGGCCCTTGCGTTCCCTATCGGGCGCCATAGGCGGCGTCGGCGCTCGCCGGCTGCGCTTCCTCGTTCGAAGCCGGCCGTCGTCGGCCATCGACGGTCGCGCATCCGACGTCCGCGGCCAGATTTCGCACGCCGCCGCGCTCGCGCACGACGGTCGCCGCCACACGTCGCAGCCGCAGATCGCACATGCGACGCAGCGTCACGCGGCGCGCGCTCGGCGATACTGCACCCAATCGCCCGACTCGATCCGCGGCCGGTCCGCGATCGAATGCGCGACGACCGGATAGTACAGGCAATCGTACCGCCGCCCGCCGAGCTCGACCAACGCCTGCTGCTGCACGAACAGCCCCTCGATGCCCGGATAGACCGCCTCGATCTCGTCGAGCACCGGCACGAGTTGCTCGTCGATCGCGTAGACGTCGCCCCAGACGAGATCGCGGCCGCTCTCGGCGACCATCCCCGGATAATTGCCGAAATCGTACAGCCGCCCCGCCACCGCCACGGCGCCGATCAGCGTCGGCGCCGCGATGCCGTGCCGCGCGGCCGCCCGGCCGATGTCGTTGATCTCGCCCGCTCTCAGGGTCCCGTAGCAGAATACGTAGCGCATCGCATTTCCCTTCCTTGTTACAGTCGTGCCATCGAGCCGGCACGCCGCCGCGTCACTCGAGCAGCGCGCCGTCGCTGACGAGGACACCGTCGGCGTCCGCGTAAATCCAGTCGCCCGGCACGATGCGCGTGCCGCGTACGTCGACGGGCACGTCGCTCACCCCGACGCCGCGCTTGTCGCTCTTGCGCGGATGCGCGGCGAGCGCGAGCACGCCGACGCTGCATTCGGCGAGTTCGGCCGAGTCGCGCACGCAACCGTTCACGACGATCCCGGCCCAGCCGTTCTTCTGCGCGAGCGCGCCGAGGTTGCCGCCGACGAGCGCGCAGCGCAGGCTGCCGCCGCCATCGACGACGAGCACGCGCCCCGCGCCGTCCTGCTCGAGCGCCGCGCGCACGAGCGTGTTGTCCTCGAACAGCTTGAGCGTCGCGGCCGGTCCCGCGAAGCGCCGCACGCCGCCGAACGAGCGGAACGCGGGCTCGAGCACGCGCAGCGTGCCGGCCGCGAGGCGGCCTTCGTTCGCGTCGCAAAGGTCGGTGGTGGCGAACATCATGTCGAAGTCTCCTGGAGGGCCGTGTGGTGTCGATCCGGCATTATCGGCGAAGAAAAATCCCGCTGCGGCAGGTAGAAGGCTCGCCCTACAATAGCCGGACGCACCACCCGCCCCTGTCTTCGATCACCGATGAGCCCGTCCGTTCCCCTTGCGGCGCAGCCGCCCGCCGCCACGATCGACGTTCCGTCCGAATTCGCGCCGACCCCATCGCACCCGATGCGCGTGCGCGCCCGCGCGACCGCCGCCGGCACGCGCGTGCCGCTGCACTCGCACGCGTGGGCGCAGCTCGCGTACGCGTCGCGCGGCGTGCTGCGGCTCGCGACGGCCGATTCGACGTGGATGGTGCCGCCGTCGCGCGCGATCTGGGTGCCGCCGCGAATTCCGCATGAAGTCGTGATCGTCGAGGACGCGTATCTGCGCACGCTATACGTCGCCGAATCGGCGGTGCCGGACGGGCTCGACGCGTGCCGCGTCGTCGAGGTGTCGGGGCTGCTGCGCGAGCTGATCGTCGCGCTCGAGGCGCGCGCGCTCAATCGGGCGCGCGAGCGGCTGCTGGCCGAGCTCGTGCTCGACGAACTCACGCGTGCCGAGCCGCTGCCGCTCGCGGTGCCGATGCCGGCCGAAAAGCGGCTGCGCGCGCTGTGCGAAGCGGTGCTCGCGCATCCGGCCCAGGGCGAATCGCTCGAGCACTGGGCGGCGTGCGTCGGCGCGAGCACGCGGACGATCGCACGGCTCTTCAAGCAGGAGCTCGGCGTGAGTTTTTCGCAATGGCGTCAGCAGGCGCTGCTCGCGCGCGCGATTCCGCTCCTGAACCAGGGGCGGCCGCTATCGCACATCGCGCACGAACTCGGCTACCAGAGCCAGAGCGCGTTCTCCGCGATGTTCCGGCGCGCGTTCGGGGCGAGCCCTCGCGCGTTCATTCAGCGCGGCGACGTGCATGCGGCGGCGGAACTCGCGCAGGCCGACGACGGGGACGCCGGACCGCTGCTGTGACGGCGGGCGGGTGCGGTCGGATCGACCGGGCCGGCGGAGCGCTCGGCCTTCGGGATGTGACGGACGACTCCGCTTGCGAGCGGCGCGTCCGGACGAACACGACGGAATCAATCGACCTCGGTCGCCGTCCCGAATCGACGCGGCGCGGCACGGCACGTTCAAGGCGAAGCCGTCGATCTCGGTCGTTCCCCCCGCGAGCCGAGGCAGGTTCGCGCGCCCGTTCGGACTGCTCGATGCTCGGCCCATCGCGGCGCGCCTCACGCAAGCCATTTATCGAATCCGCGTCGGCCAACGCTCTACGTACGCGGCGCGCACTCGATCGCGCACGCGCCGCCCCGTCGCCTCGCTCGATTCGTTCGCGCCGTTTCCCCGTTCGCCCGACGAGGCTCCGCCGCGCATGCGGCCTCACCGCGGCACGAGCCGCACCATATGGCGGATCGACCCGAACTGCGCAAGACGCGGCCCCGCGAGCCGATAGCCCATCCGCAGATAGAGCCGCGCGGCCGGGTTGTCGACGAACACGCGCAGCTGCGTCTCCCGCAAGCCGCGCGCCTTCGCGAAGCGGTGCGACATCTCGAGCAGGTACGTACCCGCGCCGCGCTGCCGATGCCCCGGCGCGATCTGCACGTCGCGGATGTGCAGCGAATCGCCCTCCTCGGTGATTCTCAACAAACCGATGGGCGAGCCGTCGAGCTCGAGAATGAAGTTCTCCGAGTCGCGCCAGCTCGCGAAAAAGAGATCCGCGCGCCATTTGAGGCCGTGGCGCTCGTAGTACGCATTCATGTTGCCGTGCGTGAGCGCTTCCGCGAATTCGAAGTCGCCCGGCTCGGCGGAGCGCAGCAGATAGACGAGAGGAGCGGCGGCGGAATCGGACATGGCGTGTTCGCAAAACCTGCGTCATCGCCACGATAGCGCAGCCGGCGCGCGTTGCAATGCCGATTTGCACGCATGCGGCCACGATGCACCGAACAATCCGGCAGGAATCGGGACGGAAAACAAAAAGCCCGTTCAGGCGTTCCTGAACGGGCTTCGATTTGGCGGAGCGGACGGGACTCGAACCCGCGACCCCCGGCGTGACAGGCCGGTATTCTAACCGACTGAACTACCGCTCCAGTCTTGCTGCTTGCCTGGCAGGCGTCGGTGCTTCCTGCCGGCGCATCGTCTCGACGTTTCGTTCGAACGACGCCTTGTGTTGGCGTCCCCTAGGGGATTCGAACCCCTGTACTCACCGTGAAAGGGTGATGTCCTAGGCCTCTAGACGAAGGGGACAACGTACTGCTTACACCTTTAACGAAAAAGCCCGTTCACATGCAGCCTGAACGGGCTCTCGATCTGGCGGAGCGGACGGGACTCGAACCCGCGACCCCCGGCGTGACAGGCCGGTATTCTAACCGACTGAACTACCGCTCCACTTCTTGCACCCTGATCGACAAGCGTCGGTTACGCTCTTGCCGACCCGCTTCGTTTCCAATGAAACGCCGCTGATGTTTGGCGTCCCCTAGGGGATTCGAACCCCTGTACTCACCGTGAAAGGGTGATGTCCTAGGCCTCTAGACGAAGGGGACAAAATCTTTTCAGATTTGTCTTACTGCTTTGTTCTTGCCGTCAATTTTCACCAACAGCAAAGAATGAAATTCTAACTTCTTTCATTCCGTTTGTGAAGCATTTTTTCTGTCACTCAATGCTTCGCAAACCTCACTCACTCTGCGTTCAACTGGTGGAGGTAAGCGGGATCGAACCGCTGACCTCTTGCATGCCATGCAAGCGCTCTCCCAGCTGAGCTATACCCCCGTGTCTCGTTGACTGCTGAACAACAGAGAAGCGAGATTGTAGAGACGGTTTTGAGGTTTGTAAATACCCCATTTGCGATTCGAGCAAAATTCTTTGCGAAGCCGCGCACTCGGGACATCGAGCCATTCGAACCACGCGGCCTCGGCTTGCGCGCGCTATGCGAGCGCCGCTTCGAGACGCGACACGACGACGTCGCGACCGAACAGCAGCAGCACTGCGTCGATCGACGGCGTGTGCGTCGTGCCCGCGACGACCAGGCGCACCGGCATCGCGAGCTGCGGCATCTTCAGCTTGTGCGCGCCGAGCGTCGCCTTCAGTGCGGCCGCGATCGCCTCCTTCGTCCAGTCGGCCGCCTTCAGCGCCGCCGCGAAATCGGCGAGCGCCGGGCGCACCGCCTCGGTGACGTGCTGCGCGAGCGCGTCGGCATCAGGCGCGGGCGCGCGATAGAACATCGCCGAGTTCTCCGCAATCTCCTTCACCGTCGACGCGCGATCCTTCATCAGCCTGATCACGCCCGCCAGGCCAGGGCCCTTCGCGATCGCGTCGGCGTCGACGCCGAGCGCCGCGAAGAACGGCTTGGCGAGCTCGGCAAGGCGCGCGTCGTCCGCTTCCTTGATGTAGTGGTTGTTCAGCCAGTTCAGCTTGTTGTGGTCGTACTGCGCGGGCGACTTGCCGAGATGCTCGAGATCGAACCAATCGACGAACTGCTCGCGCGAGAAGATCTCCGCGTCGCCGTGCGACCAGCCGAGGCGCGCGAGATAGTTGAGCACCGCTTCCGGCAAATAGCCGGCGTCGCGATAGCCCATCACGCTCATCGCGCCGTGGCGCTTACTCATCTTCTCGCCCTGCTCGTTCAGCACGGTCGGCAGGTGCGCGTACACCGGCACCTCGCCGCCCAGCGCGCGCAGGATGTTGATCTGACGCGGCGTGTTGTTCACGTGGTCGTCGCCGCGGATCACGTGCGTGATGCCCATGTCGAGATCGTCGACGACGACGCAGAAGTTGTACGTCGGCGTGCCGTCGGGACGCGCGATGACGAGGTCGTCGAGCTCCTCGTTCGAGATCTCGACGCGGCCCTTCACCGCATCATCCCACTCGACCGCGCCCGTCAACGGATTGCGGAAGCGCAGCACGGGCTTCACGCCGGCGGGCGGCTCCGGCAGCACCTTGCCCGGCTCGGGGCGCCACGTGCCGTCGTAGCGCGGCTTGTCGCCCGCCGCGCGCTGGCGCTCGCGCAGCGCGTCGAGCTCTTCCGTCGACATGTAGCACGGATAGACGAGGCCCTGCTCCCGCATCTGCTCGAGCACTTCGCGGTAGCGGTCCATCCGCTGCATCTGGTAGAACGGGCCTTCGTCGTAATCGAGGCCGAGCCATGCCATTCCTTCGAGGATCGCGTCGACGGACGCCTCGGTCGAGCGCTCGACGTCGGTATCCTCGATCCGCAGCACGAACGTGCCCTTCATCTTGCGGGCGAAGGCCCACGGATAGAGCGCGGATCGGATGTTGCCCAGGTGGATGAAGCCCGTGGGGCTCGGCGCAAAACGGGTGCGGACAGGACGGGTCATAAACGATAGCTCGAACGCCTCAAACGGCGCATCAATTGAAACGACGCGGCGGCGCACGCCGCACGGCAATGCCGGGGTGCATGCGCGACCGGAACGCAAAGAGCACGAATTATACTCGCCGCGCGGCGCTTCCTCGTCGCGCGACGCCCGGCTCGCGCGGCTTGCGGCGGGGCCGCGCGTCATCGCCCAACTTACGCGCCCACACGCCCCTTCAAGCGGCGCGGCGCAGCGCCGCACGCGACCGGTCCGCCTCGAGCCCCGCAGCCTTCGCATTCCGGCGCCCCGGCAGCGGCGAACGACTCTCGCGCCCGGATATCTTCTCAAACGCCGGCCGGCCTCGCCCCCTGGCCATTCGGCCAACGGCCGCCTCGCCGCCCGGCCGAAGGTTTCGCGCGCGCGCCGCCAGTTGCTTTATGATGTGCGCGCCGCGGCCGCCATGCCGGCGCCGCGCATGGCCGCGCGCAATTTTCGGCGTGGCCGCCGGAATGTCGCCGTGCGCGGCGCGCCCATCGCGGCCGCGCACGGTCCGCAGTTGGAGATCGAGCCGATGTCGTCCCCCCGTTTGTCCCGCCGCACGTTCACGCTCGCCTGCGCGTCGGCCATCCTCGCCGCCTGCACGTCGACCGGCACGAAGCCGACGACGTCGGGCGCCGTCACGCTGCCTGCGAACCCGCCGCAGCCGCGCGAAAAGCCGGTCCGGATCGGCATCGCGCTCGGCGGCGGCGCCGCGCGCGGTTTCGCGCACGTCGGCGTGCTGAAGGCGCTCGAGGCGCGCGGCATCCCGATCGAGCTCGTCGCCGGCACGAGCGCGGGCTCGGTCGTCGGCGCGCTGTACGCATCGGGAATGAACGCGCTGCAGATCAACAAGCTCGCGCTCGCGATGGACGAGGCGTCGATCAGCGACTGGGCGACGCCGTTCCGCTCGCGCGGCCTGCTGCAAGGCGTCGCGCTGCAGAACTTCATCAACAAGACGCTCGGCAACCGGCCGATCGAGAAGATGACGAAACCGCTCGGCATCGTCGCGACCGATCTGAAGAGCGGCCAGCCGATCCTGTTCCAGCGCGGCAACACGGGGCTCGCGGTGCGCGCTTCGTGCAGCGTGCCGTCGGTGTTCGAGCCGGTGCGGATCGGCGATCGCGAATACGTCGACGGCGGGCTCGTGAGCCCCGTGCCCGCGTCGTTCGCGCGCAGGATGGGCGCGGACTTCGTGATCGCGGTCGACATCTCCGCGCGCCCGGACGGCGCGACGACCGGCAATCCGATCGAAATGCTGCTGCAGACGTTCACGATCATGGGTCAGACGATCAAGACCTACGAGCTCGACAAATACGCCGACGTCGTGATCCGCCCGAACCTCGCCGCGATGGGCGGCAGCGACTTCAACCAGCGCAACGCGGCGATCCTCGCAGGCGAGGAAGCGGTCGCGCGAATCATGCCGGAGCTGCAGCGCAAGCTCGCGGCCGCGCGCTCGACGGCGGCCGCCGCCTGAGCCCGCCCGCGTCGTTGCGCGGCCGCCCCGGCGCGCCGCGCACGCGCCGCATCGCCTCGCATCGCCTCGAAACCGCCGCTCAAAAGCAAAAGCCCCGCTTCCATCGGAGAGCGGGGCTTCGACGCGCCCGGCAATCGGCCGGCGCGAGCGGTGCGCGACTCAGTTGCTGCCGTTCGCGCTCGTCGCGCTGACGTTGCCGTCGCCGATCGTCGCCTTCACGCGCTGGCGCAGATCGTCGGGCTTCGCCGAGAACTGCGTCTCGATCCGGCGCGCGCCGGTGAAGCGCTTTTCCCAGTAGCCGCTATCGAGATCGTCGACGCGGATCGTGCTGCCCGTCGACGGCGAATGCACGAACTTGTTGTCGCCGATGTAGATGCCAACGTGCGAGAACGTGCGGCGCATCGTGTTGAAGAACACGAGGTCGCCCGGCTTCAGCTCGCTCATCCGGACCTTCTCGCCGACACGGCTCATCTCTTCCGCGCGGCGCGGCAGCGACATGCCGAGCGTGTCCTGGAACACGTAGCGCACGAAGCCGCTGCAGTCGAGGCCCGAATCCGGCGTGTTGCCGCCCCAGCGATAGCGCACGCCGATCATGTTCAGCGCGCCGACGACGACGTCGCCCGCCTTGCCGGCCATGCCCGACAGGAATGACTTCGCGCCGCCCTGGCTCTTCGCGGGCGTCGCGGCACTGACCTGCTGGAGATTCTGGGAGGAGGAGGCCGATTCGGCTTGAGCCGAACCGACGGCATTCTGACTGGAACTGCTGACTTCGTCGGCGAACGCGCCGGGAGCTGCAGCGATCAGGACGCCGACGAACATCCCGGCGACGACGCGCGTGCAAGCCTGGGTCAGATATCGGTGCTGCATTGGTCGATGAATTTGCGCTGGAAACTCAGCTGATTAGCGGAAAAATTTCGGTCGATACTAGCCACGAAGTATTTGTTTGTCAAAAGGAATTGAGAATTTCAATCAAACTTCTTGCACCATTCGGATTCATCAGACTTAACGAACGGCTTTCAGCAATTTTTGCGTGTAAGGATGCACCGGATCGGTGAAGATCCGCTCGACATCGCCCGTCTCGACGATCGCCCCGCCCTGCATCACCGCGACCCGGTGCGCCATCGCGCCGATCACTTCCAGATCGTGGCTGATGAACACGTAGCCGAGGTTGTATTTGCGTTGCAGATTCGACAGCAGCTTCAACACTTGTTGCTGGATCGACACGTCGAGCGCGCTCGTCGGCTCGTCGAGCACAAGCACGCGCGGCTCCAGCACGAGCGCGCGCGCGATCGCGATCCGCTGGCGCTGGCCGCCCGAGAATTCGTGCGGATAGCGATGCAGCACGGTGCGGTCGAGGCCGACTTCGCGCAGCACGGCGATCACCTTGTCGCGGCGCGCGCCGGCCGCGAGCTGCGGGCGATGCAGCTCGAGCCCTTCGGACACGATCCGCTCGATCGTCTGCCGCGGCGAAAGCGAACTGAAGGGGTCCTGAAATACCACTTGCATGTTCGCGCGCAGCGCGGTCCGCTCGCGGCCGTGAAAGCTCGCGAGCGCGCGGCCCTCGAATTCGATGTCGCCGCGCGCGACCTTCTGCAGCCCGAGAAGCGCCATCGCGAGCGTCGACTTGCCGGAGCCCGACTCGCCGACGATCCCGAGCGTCTCGCCCTGCCGCACCGACACGCTCGCGTCCGACACAGCGGTGAAGCGCCCCGAGCGGAACCAGCCCTCGAAACCCGGCAGCTTCTGCTTGAACTGCACGGTGACGCCGCGCGCGTCGAGCACGACGGGCGCGATCGGCAGCACCGGCGACACCGCGCGCTGCGGCCGGCTGTGCAGGAGGCGCTGCGTGTACGGATGCTCGGGCGCGTCGAAGATCCGCTCGACCGGCCCGCATTCGACGAGCTTGCCCTTCTCCATCACGGCGACGCGCTCGGCGAAGCGCCGCACGAGGTTCAGATCGTGCGTGATGAGAAGCACCGCCATCCCGCGCTCGGCCGCCGCGTCGCGCTGCAGCTCGAGCAGGAGCTCGACGATCTGCGCGCGAATCGTCACGTCGAGCGCGGTCGTCGGCTCGTCGGCGAGCAGCAGGCGCGGCCGGCACGCGAGCGCCATCGCGATCATCGCGCGCTGCCGCTGGCCGCCCGACAACTGGTGCGCATAGCTGTCGACGCGCTCGCGCGGCTTGTCGATCCCGGTGCGCGCGAGCAGCGTGATCGCACGCTCGCGCGCGTCGCGCTTCGACACGCCGTCGTGCAGCTCGATCGTCTCGCCGATCTGCTCGCCCACCGTGAAGAGCGGATTGAGCGCCGTCATCGGCTCCTGGAAGATCATCGCGATATCCGCGCCGCGCAGCCCGCGCATCGCGCGCTCGCTCTTGTCGGCGAGATTCTCGCCCGCGAAGCGGATCGTGCCGCTCACGTCGGCGTCGCGCAACAGGCGCAGCACCGACAGCGCGGTCACGCTCTTGCCGGAGCCCGACTCGCCGACGAGCGCGACGCGCTCGCCGCGGCCGATCGCGAGCGACACGTCGTCGACGGCGAGCGTGTCGCCGAAGCGCACGCGCAGCCGCTCGAGCGACAGCAGCGGCTCGCGCGGCGGCGCCGCCGCGCCGTCGTCCGCATTGCGCACGGCGCTCATCGGACGCCTCCCGCCGCGCGCGTCGTGTCCGCGACGCGCGTATCGAGCGCGTTGCGCAGTGCGTCGCCCATGAAGGTCAGCAGCAGGAGCGTCGCGACGAGCACGCAGAACGTCGCGAGCGAGATCCACCATGCGTCGAGGTTCGCCTTGCCCTGCGCGAGCAGCTCGCCCAGGCTCGGCGTCGGCGGCGGCACGCCGAGCCCGAGAAAATCGAGGCTCGTGAGCGCGAGGATCGCGCCGCTCATCCGGAACGGCAGGAACGTGATGACGGGCGTGAGGCTGTTCGGCAGCACGTGCCGCCAGATGATCTGCCAGTTCGTGAGCCCCATCGCGCGCGCGGCGCGCACGTAGTCCTGCGTGCGGTTGCGCAGGAATTCGGCGCGCACGTAGTCGGACAGCCCGATCCAGCCGAACAGCGACAGCAGCACGATCAGCAGGATGAAGCTCGGCTCGAATATGGAAGCGAAGATGATCAGCAGATAGAGCTCCGGCATCGAGCTCCAGATTTCGATGAGCCGCTGGCCGACGATGTCGATGCGTCCGCCGAAGAAGCCCTGCACCGCGCCCGCCGCAATGCCGAGCAGCGTGCCGATGAACGTCAGGACGAGCGCGAACTCGACCGACACGCGAAACCCGTAGACGAGCCGCGCGAGCAAATCGCGCCCCTGCGCGTCGGTGCCGAGCCAGTTCCCGCGCGAAGGCGGCGCCGGATTCGGCCGCTTCGAGAAGTAGTTGAGCGTGTCGTAGTAGTAGCGGTTCGGCGGATACAGCGCGAAGTTGCCGGGCGCGTCGAGCTTGCCGCGCACGTAAGGATCGAGATAGTCGGCGGGCGTCGGGAAATCGCCGCCGAAGGTCGTTTCCGGATAGCTCTTGAAGAGCGGGAAGTAAAAGTGGCCGTCGTAGCGCACGACGATCGGCTTGTCGTTCGACCACAGCGGCGCGGCGAGGCTCGCCGCGAACGCGATCACGAAGATCACGAGGCTCCAGTAGCCGAGGCGCTGCTCCTTGAAGCGCAGCCACACGCGCCGCGCGGGCGACGGCGACACCCGCGCGCGCGCGGCGTCGATCCGGGAAGAGACGGCGAGTCGGCTCAAATCAGCGCTCCAGTTGCTCGAATTGAACGCGCGGGTCGACCCACACGTAGCAGAGATCGGACACGAGCTTCGTCGCGAGCCCGATCAACGTGAAGATGTAGAGCGTGCCGAGCACGACCGGATAGTCGCGCCGGATCACCGATTCGTACGACAGCAGGCCGAGCCCGTCGAGCGAGAACAGCGTCTCGATCAGCAGGCTGCCGGTGAAGAACGCGCCGATGAACGCGGCCGGAAAGCCGACGACGAGCGGCAGGAGCGCATTGCGGAACACGTGCTTCCACAGCACGCTGCGCTCCGAGAGCCCCTTCGCGCGCGCGGTCAGCACGTACTGCTTGCGGATCTCGTCGAGGAACGCGTTCTTCGTGAGCATCGTGATCACCGCGAAGCTGCCGACGACCGACGCGACGATCGGCAGCGCGATGTGCCACAGGTAATCGGCGATCTTGCCGGCGACGGAGAGCTGCGCGAAGTTGTCGGACGTGAGGCCGCGCAGCGGGAAGATCTGCCAGAACGAGCCGCCGCCGAACAGCACGAGCAAGAGCACGCCGAGCACGAAGCCGGGAATCGCGTAGCCGACGAGAACGACGAGGCTCGTCGCGAGATCGAACGGCGAGCCGTTCCTCACCGCCTTCGCGATGCCGAGCGGCACCGATATCAGGTAGGTGAGCAGGAAAGTCCACACGCCGATGCTGATCGACACGGGCAGCTTCGACACGACGAGCGACCAGACGCTCTGATGATGGAAATAGCTGTCGCCGAGATCGAAGCGCGCGAAGCGCTCGAGCATCAGCCAGTAGCGCTCGAGCGGCGGCTTGTCGAAGCCGTACAGCGCTTTCAGCTGCGCGAGCTGCTGCGCGTCGACGCCCGTGTACGAGCGCATCCCGAACGGCGCGCTGCCCCGCTCGGCGCCCTTGCGCAGCTCCTGCACCGCCTGCTCGACCGGGCCGCCCGGCACGAACTGGATCACGGCGAACGTGATGGTCAGGACGCCGACGAGCGTCGGGATCATCAGCAGCAGACGTTTGAGGATGTAGCTCCACATAGGCGCACTCGGCACTCAGGCGTGTTCGAACGGTTTCGTCAATCGGCGGGCGCGGCAAGCGCGCCGCGCGGCGTACGCCGGGCCCGTGCGGCGCGCGCCGTGCGGGCCGCCGTCACGGCTCGGCGGACGCGCCGTGGCCAGGGCTCGCCCACCACGTCGACGCGACCCAGCCTTCCGCCGAATAGTACAGCGGCAGCGTCGACGGATAGGCGAGCGTGCGCTTGAACGCGATCCGGTGCGTCGCGCTGTACCACTGCGGCACCGCATAGTAGCCGTGCATCAGCACGCGGTCGAGCGCGTGCGTCGCATCGAGCAGTTCCTGCCGCGTCTCGGCCTGCGTGAGCGCCTTCAGGATCGCGTCGACCGCAGGCGACTTGAGCCCGGTCAGGTTGTCCGAGCCCTGCTCGTCCGCGTAGCGGCTCGCGAAGCGCGCGACCTGCTCGGCGCCCGGCACCTGGACGCCGGGGTAGCGGACCGTCGTCACGTCGTAGTCGAACGCGTCGAGGCGCTTTTGCAGCAGCGCGTAATCGGCCGTCCGATACTTCGCGACGATCCCGAGCTTCGCGAGATTGCGGATGTACGCGGTAACCACTCCCTCGAACGCCGAGCCCGAATCGTCGAGGATCTCGAATACGAACGGCTCGCCCTTCGCGTTGCGCAACGCGCCGTCGCGGTAGGTCCAGCCGGCTTGCGCAAGCAGCGCGCGCGCCGTCAGCAGGTTCGCGCGCAGCGATGCGGGCGGATCGGTGACGGGCTGCACGGTCATCGGCCCGAACACCGCCGGGTCGAGCTGCGCGCGCAGCGGGTTCAGCAGCGCGAGCTCGCCCGCGCTCGGCACGCCCGTCGCCTGCAGGTCGGTATCGGCGAAGTAGCTGTTCAGGCGCGTGTAGGCGCTGTAGAACAGCTGCCGGTTCAGCCATTCGAAGTCGAACGCGAGATCGAGCGCGCGGCGCACGCGCACATCCTGGAACAGCGGCCGCCGCAGGTTCATGAAGAAGCCCTGCATGCCCGCGCCGTTGTGCTGGCGAAACTCGCGCTTCACGAGCTCGCCGCTGTCGAAGCGCTTGCCGACGTCGCGCCGCACCCAGTTTCGCGCGATGTACTCGATGAGCACGTCGTACTCGCCTGCCTTGAACGCCTCGAGCCGCGCGACGCCGTCGCCGTACAGCTTGTAGACGATGCGCTCGAAATTGTTCGTGCCGATCCGCACGGGGAGCGCGGCGCCCCAATACGCGGGATTGCGCCGGTACGCGATCGTGCGGCCGGTGTCGTAGCGCTCGATCAGGTACGGGCCGCTGCCGATCGGCTGCTCGAACGCGAGCTGGTCGAACGGCATGCGCGAGCCGTCCGGCCGCAGGCCCCATTTGCGCGAGAACACCGGAATGCCGCCCGCGATCAGCGGCAGCTCGCGGTTTTTCCGGCGAAACTCGAAGCGAACGGTCGCCGGATCGACGATCACCGCGCGCGTGATGTCCGCGTAGTACGCCGGGTATTGCGGCGCCGCCTGCGGGCTCTTCAGCGCGTCGAACGAATGCTTGACGTCCGCCGCGGTGACGGGATCGCCGTTCGAGAAGCGCGCGCGCGGATTCAGATGGAAGGTGACCGACAGCCCGTCCGGCGCCACCGCGATGTCGTCCGCGAGGAGGCCGTACGCGGACGCGGGCTCGTCGGCGCTGCCCGTCGTCAGGCTCTCGAACAGCAGGTCGAGGCCGGGCGCCGGGTTGCCGCGCATCGTGAACGGATTGAACTTGTCGAATGTCGTGAGCCGGTTCGGATTCGCGAGCACGAGCGTGCCGCCCTTCGGCGCGTCCGGGTTCACGTAGTCGAAATGCTTGAAGCCGGGCGGATACTTCGGCTCGCCGTACTGGGCGATCGCGTAAGCCGCGTGGGCGGCCGGCATCGCGGCGAGCGCGAGCGCGACGCCCGCGGCCGTCCGGCGCACGAAATGCACGAAATGCACGAAGCGCACGAAGCGCCCGAGCGCGGCGCGCCGATCGGCCGCCCGTTGCGGCGCGGCCGGTCGCGCGGCCTGTTTGGGTGTCGCCGCGCGTCGCGGCGGTCGCGGCCGGCTGGCCCGGGGCGAACCGATCGTCATAGAAGCCTTGGCAGTCGTTCGAGGATGGCGATGTGAGAGAATTCTACCCACTCGCAACCGATTACAGCCAACCGGCGCCCGCCGATGCGCGGGCGCGGGCGCCACACATAGGAGAATTCATGGGCTTTCTCGACGGTAAACGTATTCTGCTGACGGGCCTCTTGTCGAACCGCTCGATCGCTTACGGCATCGCCAAGGCGTGCAAGCGCGAAGGTGCCGAGCTGGCGTTCACCTACGTCGGCGATCGCTTCAAGGATCGCATCACCGAGTTCGCGGCCGAGTTCGGCAGCGAGCTCGTGTTCCCGTGCGACGTCGCCGACGACGCGCAGATCGACGCCCTCTTCACGTCGCTCAAGGCTCACTGGGACACGCTAGACGGCCTCGTCCACTCGATCGGCTTCGCGCCGCGCGAGGCGATCGCGGGCGATTTCCTCGACGGCCTCACGCGCGAGAACTTCCGCATCGCGCACGACATCTCCGCGTACAGCTTCCCGGCGCTCGCGAAGGCCGCGCTGCCGATGCTGTCGAGCGACGCTTCGCTCCTCACGCTCTCCTATCTCGGCGCGGAACGGGCGATTCCGAACTACAACACGATGGGCCTCGCGAAGGCGGCGCTCGAGGCGAGCGTCCGCTATCTCGCGGTGTCGCTCGGCGCGAAGGGCGTGCGCGTGAACGCGATCTCGGCGGGCCCGATCAAGACGCTCGCGGCAAGCGGCATCAAGAGCTTCGGCAAGATTCTCGACTTCGTCGAGAGCAACTCGCCGCTCAAGCGCAACGTGACGATCGAGCAGGTCGGCAACGCGGGCGCGTTCCTGCTGTCGGACCTCGCGAGCGGGGTCACGGCCGAGGTGATGCACGTCGACTCGGGCTTCAACGCGGTGGTGGGCGGGATGGCCGGCCTCGAAGAGTAAGCGCGGCGCGGCGGCGGGCGGCCCGAGCCGCGGCGCTTCGGCGCACGGCGGCGCCCGGCGCGAAAAGGACGAACCCCGCGCTCGCGAAAGCGCGGGGTTCGTCGGATGTTCGAACCGCCCGTTCCTCGGGCGGTTTTTTCATGGGGCCGGCGGCGGCATGCGTCGCTCGACGCGCCGTATGCCGGCCGGCGCACGGCCAAACGCCGGCATCAGTGACGCCAGCCGTTGTGGCGGCCGTTGTCCCGGTGGCCGCGGTCCCAATCGCGGTGATGGCGATACCATTCGTCGCGGCCCCAGTAGCGGCGGCCGTCCCAGTAACGGTCGCCGTGCCAGCCGATCACGATCGACGGCACGGGCGCATACACGGGGGCCGGTGCGTAGACGGGAGCCGGCTGATACACGACGGGCGGCGGCGGCGGCGCGTAGACCGGCGCCGGAGCGACGTAGACGGGCGCGGGCACACCGACGTTGATGCCGACGCTGACGCCTGCCAACGCGGCGCCGGATGCGAGCAACGCGGCGAGACCGGCCGCGAGCGAGGCAGCACGCAAGGTTTTCATGGACTCCCCTTCTGGTTGATTCGTTGGTTTCGACTATAGCGGGAACCATCTGCGCCGCATATTTCAACTTTGTAAGAACTGATGCGCGGCATCGCATCGCGATCGGATCGCTAACGTTTCGTTACATTCGGCCCGATGCGGCCGGCCCGCCGCTCGCGACGCGGCGAAGCGGCGGCGAAACGCGCATCCGCCGCGTCGTAAAAGACGGGGAAAAGGTTCGAGAATCGGCCGGCGTCGCCGCCCGCCTGTCAGCGCGCCGCGCCGGCGAATCGAAGAGAGGTTTTCCGCCCGCCGGGCTCGCATGCGCGAACGAGGCGGCCAATCGAGCGGGAAAGCGGGGAAGCCCGACGCGAAAGCGGCCGAATGCCGCCGAATGTCATCGAATCTCGGCCGATGCGGTGCGGCGGGTCGGTGCGGCGGGTGCGGCGGGTGCGGCGGGGCGGCGGGTGCGGCGGGTGCGGCGTAGCGGACGTTAGGCGCGCACGCATCCGTTGCGCCCGCCCGTCGCCCTGCATGCTGCGCGAGCGGCCTTCCCGACGCGCGGCGGATGCGCGCTCGCCGCGCGCCGGCTGGAGAGCCCGCCCGCGCCGCCGCACGCCCGGCGGCGCGCGCGTCGTCAAGCCGGCACGGCCTCGACGGTCGGCGTTGCGGGCACCAGCGCATCGACGACGCGCAAATGCACGGGCACGTACTTGTGATAAGGCGTGCGCGACAGCGGATCGCAGTGCGCGCCCGACGTCAGGCGATTGAGCTCGGGCCCGATCGGCGCCCCGCCCTTGTAACGCATGCCATAGCCGTGCGGCAGCGTGACCATCCCGCGCCGCACGCTGTCGTCGAGCTCGGCGACGACCTCGATGCTGCCCGTCGCCGACGCGCACACGAGCTTGCCGCCGTCTGCGACACCTAGCGCGGCCGCATCGTCAGGATGAATCCGCAGCGAGCCGTGGGGATCGACCTTGCGCCACGACGGATCGCGATAGATCTGGTTCGCGTTGTACGCGCGCCGCTCGCCCGCCATCAGCACGAACGGGTAATCGGCGCCGGGCGGCGTCTCCGTCCCGAGCGCGCGCAACTCGTCGATCATCTCCGGAATGTGCAGATGCACGCGGCCGTCCGGATGGCGGATGAAGCGCCACATTTCGTGAAACTCGTGAATGCTCATCACCGTCCCGGAGCGCCGCTCGAGAATCGCGCGAAAGAGCGCGGTGCCGAGCGTCGCCCGGTTGCCGCGAATGCCCGCGCGGCGCACGGCCGCGTAGTGCTGCTGCGCATACAGCATCGTGAGCGGCAGCAGCGGCG
The DNA here is from genome assembly GCF_000773065.1 of Burkholderia sp. ABCPW 111. NCBI lineage: Bacteria > Pseudomonadati > Pseudomonadota > Betaproteobacteria > Burkholderiales > Burkholderiaceae > Burkholderia > Burkholderia sp. ABCPW 111. The sequence goes on from NZ_JPWT01000111.1 coordinate 16,797, forward strand.
CAATACCCGCGGCGTCGTTCGGCAGCGCGCGTCCGAGCGTGCGATAGACGATCGACGCCGCATGACGCTGCCACTTCTTGTTCGCCGCGAGCGCGATGCCGAGCGCGCCCATGTAGACGAGGTGCTTCGACGCGCGCGGCTCGAGCCGCGCGACGCGCTCGAGGAGCGGAAACCGGCCCGGCAGTTCGCCCATCTTCTCGAGCAGCCGCGTGTAGATCTCAGGCTCCGGCAGCGATTCGCCGAGCGGCGGCAGCAGCGCATGCCGCAGATGGAACGCGTTGGCCGGGAACTCGAGATTGAAACCCGTCGCCTCCCATTTCTCGAACTGCGACGCGGCGGGCAGCACGTAATGCGCGAGGCGCGCCGTCTCCGTCATCGCGACGTCGATCACGACGAGCAGTTCCAGCTTGCCGAACGCGCGCTCGTACGCGTTCGAATCGGCATACGTGACGACCGGATTCGCGCTGTCGACGAACACCGCGCGCACGCGATTCTCGTCCGCGTGCTCGATTTCGTCGGGCAGGATGTTGGGCGGATAGATGCCGGCGATCGGAAACATCCGGTGACGCGCGGTCCGCTTGAGCGGCTTGCCGTTCTTGCGCACGCGCTCGTCGGTGTGGCCGATGACGGGCAGCAGGAACGTATGCAGGTTGTTGCCGCCGCGCTTGCCGAAGTTGCCGGTCAAGAGAAACAGCAGCTTCTCGAGATAGCCGTTGAGCGTCGTGTGCAGCGTGTGCTGGATGCCGAGATCGATGCGCAGGCACGCGGCGCGTGCGGTCGCGAACCCGCGCGCGACGCGCTCGACGTCCTCGAGCGGCACGTCCGCGCGGCGGGCGTACTCGGCGATCGGCACATCGCGCAGCGCGCGCTCGACGAACTCGAAACCCGCGCAGCGCCGCGCGATGAACTCGCGGTCGATCAGCCCGTCGCGCAGGATGATCGCGAGCATCGCGCTCATCAAATACGCGTCCGTGCCGGGGCGCACCTGCAGATGGAGATCGGCTTGCTTGGCCGTCTCCGAGCGCCGTGGATCGACGACGACGAGCGTGCGGTTCGGGTCCTTCTTCAAGTCGCGCAGCGTGTCGCGTGCGTTCGGGATGCCGTGCGCCTGATATGGATTCGCGCCGATGACGAGCACGTAGTCCGCATGCTCGATGCCCTCGGTCGTGTGGCAGTCCTGACGGCCGAACAAGCGGCCGTTGAGCCAGAAATCGCCGGTCTTTTCCTGGCCGAGCGCGTTGTACGCGTAGCGGCTTCGCATCGCCGCGAGCAGTTGCCGGCTATACGCGCCGCCGACATGATTGCCCTGCCCGCCGCCGCCGACGAACGCGAACGCGTCGCCGCCGTGCCGCTCGCGCAGCGCGACGAGACGTTGCGCGATGTCGTCGAGCGCCTCGTCCCACGTGACGCGCACGAAGCTGCCGTCGGGCTCGCGGCGCAGCGGATGCGTCAGACGGTCGTCGTGATGCTGGTAGTACGTGAGGCGCGCGGCCTTCTGGCACAGATAGCCTTTCGAAATCGGGTGATCGTCGTCGCCGCGGATTTTCGCGAACTTGCCGTCCACGACGTCGACGACGAGACCGCAATTGCGCGAACACAGGATACAGGCGGTTTTTTCGACTGCCATCGCACGCTCCATCTGCCGGCGCACTCGCCGGAATCGGGGAATGGTGAATATCAAATAACGATCGTTATCGCAACGGACGTTATTCCACGTATTGACCGAAGTCAATCGAACAGACGCTCCAAACGCAGCGTGCATCGACGCGGCGATCGCCGAAACGCGAGCAAATGCGCCGCGCGTGCGTCGTCGACGCCGAACACCGAACACCGAACGCCGCGCGCACAAAGAGAAACGGCTTCGCGAACGCTGGCGTCGGCGCGCTTGCCGTCACGGCCGGCGTGACGACGAGCGCGTGTTGCTCGCAGCTCCATTCGGAATCCGAATGACCGCACGCGAACACCAGACGCGATCGTTGCGCGCGAAACGCCGAAAGTGCCGTCGACGCGCGACAGTCGCTTGAAACTAGAAACGCTCGTCGGGCCGCGCGGGCGCCCGAGCGCCGCACACGCCGATCAGCCCGAGCGGGACTGCCCGGCGCCCTTTCCTACCGCAGAAATGTCGCGCGCGCACCCGCGCACCGCACGACGCACGCATGCCGTTCACGCACGGCGACAGCGGCGGCGACGCGACAATCGCGGACGCGGTGCGAACGACGACGACGCGTGAACGTTCCGACGACCGACGACCGACGACCCACGCAACGACGAGCGCACGCGATGGCGACACCCGCGCGCCGCGCCGCCGCGCACCGTCATTTCTCGACAAAGGCGCGCTCGATCACGTAATCGCCCGGCGCATGGCTCGTCCCCTCGACGAAGCCGCGCCGCGCCAGGATCTCGACCAGATCGGCGAGCATGCTCGGGCTGCCGCAGATCATCGCGCGATCCACGGCGGGATCGAAAGGCGGCAGGCCGATGTCGTCGAACAGCTTGCCCGAGTCGATCAACTCGGTCAGGCGCCCCTGACGCTCGAACGTCTCGCGCGTCACGGTCGGGTAGTAGATCAGCTTGTCGCGCACCAGATCGCCGAAGTACTCGTTCTCGGGCAGTTCGGACGTGATGTGATCGAAATAGCCGAGCTCGCTCTTCCAGCGCACGCCGTGCGTGAGGACGATCTTGTCGAACGCCTCGTAGTATTCGGGATCGCGGATCACGCTGATGAAGGGCGCGAGGCCCGTGCCCGTCGACAGCAGGTACAGATGCCTGCCGGGCCGAAGGTTGTCGATGATCAGCGAGCCGGTCGGCTTACGGCCGACGAGCAGCGTGTCGCCGACCCGCAGATGCTGAAGCCGCGACGTGAGCGGGCCGTCGGGCACCTTGATGCTGTAGAACTCCAGATAATCGTCGTAGTATGCGCTGACGACGCTGTAGGCGCGCATCAGCGGCTTGCCTTCGATCTCGAGCCCGATCATCACGAACTGGCCGGTCTTGAAACGCAAGCTCGGATTGCGCGTCGTCTTGAAGCTGAACAGCGTGTCGTTCCAGTGATGAACGGACAGCACCGTTTCATGGGCGTTCGCGGACATCTCTTCCTCATCCTCCCGTCATGTTCATGAAGCGTACGACCTGCGGCGGCGCGTTCAGATCGAAGTGATGCCGCTCGGGCTTCAGCGGCATCGCGGCGACGATCGCGTCGCGCAAGCGCTCGCCGTCGCCTGGGCGAGCGCGCAGCACGTCGCGCAGCTCGACGCCGTGCTCGTTGCCGAGACACAGCAGCATGCGGCCGCTCGCCGTGACGCGCACCCGGTTGCAGTCGCCGCAAAAATTGTGGCTGTGCGGCGAGATCACGCCGATGCGAATGTCGCTGTCCGCCATCCGGAAATAGCGTGCGGGGCCGCCCGTCGATTCGATGCTCGGAAATAGCGGATAGGCGAGCCGGATCTGCGTGAGCACCGCCTCGCTCGACACGAAGCTCGAAGCCCGGTCGTGCTCGTCGATCGCGCCGAGCGGCATCTCCTCGATGAACGCCAGATCGAGCCGCTCCTCGCGGGCGAAACGCACCAGATCCAGCACCTCGTCGTCGTTGCGCCCGCGCAGGATCACGCTGTTCAGCCTGATGCGCCGGAACCCGGCGCCCTTCGCGGCGGCGATGCCGGCCAGCACCGCCTGCAGGCGGCCGGTGCGCGTCAGCGCGCCGAAGCGCTCAGCGCGCAGACTGTCGAGACTGACGTTGATGCGATCCAGGCCGGCCGCCTTCAACGGTGCGGCGAACCGCGCGAGGCGCGCGCCGTTGGTCGTCAGCGTGAGTTCGTCGAGACCCGGCAGTTTCGCCACGCGCTCGACGAGCGTCGTCAAGCCGGCGCGAACGAGCGGCTCGCCGCCCGTGAGCCGGATCTTGCGCACGCCGAGCGAGACGAACGCCTCGGCGACGGCCGCCAGTTCGTCGATCGTCAGCACGTCGCCGTGCGGCAGGAACCGCATGTCCTCCGCCATGCAATAGACGCAGCGGAAATCGCAGCGGTCCGTCACCGACAGACGCACGTAGGTGACGTCGCGGCCGAAGCGATCGGCGAGCGCGCGGCCCATGTCAGATCGCACCGCGCGGCTTCGCGCTTTGGGATCGCCGCTCGCATGCGGCACGCCGCCGGCACGGGCGCTGATCGAATCGACGCGGCATGACGGGCATCACGCGCCGTTGCGGTCCAACTGGGCGAGCTTGCCTTTCACGTCGGTCCACGTCGCGTGATCGGAAAGCGCCGGCTTCCTGCCGGTGATCCGAGGCCAGTTCGGATGCTCGGCGAGCTCGGCGTTGAGCGCGATGAAATGCCGTTGATCGTCCGGCAAGTCGTCGGCCGCGCGTATCGCGTCGATCGGGCACTCCGGCTCGCACAGCGCGCAGTCGATGCATTCGTTCGGATCGATGACGAGAAAATTAGGCCCCTCGTGAAAACAATCGACGGGGCACACGTCCACGCAATCGGTGTGCTTGCAGCGAATGCACGCTTCCATCACGACAAAGGTCATCCGGTATCTCCCTGACGGCGGACTCGGGCCCGCGCATGTTGAATGCCGACGATGAGCGCAGGGCTTCACAGTCTTCCGTCGCGCGCCGACATCGTTTCGAGCATATAGTAAGTTCCAATTTGGAACCTATCAAGAACAAACAGGAATTCTAGAATGAGCCGACTACGCGATGTCCGGCCCGCCGCTCTGTGCGTCGACGTCCGGGTCGCGAGATGACGGACGTACGCGGCAAGCGCGTTGTCGCACAAGCCAGCGAGCGCGAATTGCGCCGGCACGCGAGATCGCTCCGCGACGTCACGCATACGGCGCATTCACATGCGAAGCGCTGCGGCACGAATCGCGCTGCGCGCAACGCGCAGCCGAGACATTCGATGCAGGCGGAACCCCGGTTCATCGGCCGCTCGATGGGCATGGCGCGTTGCGTCGAGCCGAAGCCCGGGTCGTCGATGGCCGGCCGCGCGTTGCGAGCTTGATTGCTCCGCCCCGACGATCGCCCCGCCCGCCTCCGACGGGCAACGCGAATGCGGCTTGCACGCGCTACTCGAGCCAATACCGCGCGACGCCGCCGCGCGCATCGTCCTCACGTCACGCGTGCGACGCCGCTTCGGGCTCGAGTTCGGGCTCAGGCTGGCTCGGCCGCGCCAACCGATCGCCGGAATGCCGATGGCGAGCAAAACGCGCCCTAGCGACACGCGCCGCATTCCGGGCAGCAGGCCCGTCGAGGCCCGATGCGCTTCGCCGCCACACACCTTTGCGCACCGCACCGCTTCGGCCCCGACGCCGAGGCACGCCACATTCCACGGCGCGAGCGCCGCATGCACACGGTGCGCACGGTTTTCTCGGCTGCCGCGAAACGCTCCGTCCGGCCGTCCGGCCGGCTCCGATTGAAGCCCGTTTCAATAACGATCGTTATGGTAACGGACGTTATTCTATACTTCAATCGAAGTCATTCGATCAAGGCCGCGAATACGGAAGCGACATGCGTTACACAGCGAAACACAAGGAGGCAAGCCGGGCCCGCCTCATCGAGGCAGGCGCCGCGCTCGCGAAGCAAAGCGGCTTCGCGAACACCGGCATGGACGCGCTCACCGCGGCGGCCGGCGTGACCACGGGCGCGTTTTATTCGCAATTCCGCTCGAAGCCGGAATTCCTGCACGCGATCGTCGAGCACGAGATGTCGAAGGTGCTCGCGACGGTCGAGAACCGCTCGAAGGACGACCTCGTCGCGGCGTTGCGCGGCTATCTGAGCACCGCGCACGCCGATCATCCGGAACTCGGCTGCCCCGTGCCCGCGCTCGGCGCGGAGATCGCGCGCGCCGACGTCGCGACGCGCAAGATGTTCGAGGATCTGATCAAGCGCTTTCAGACATCGATCGCGAACGTGCTGCACGACGACGAAGCGGCGTGGACGCTCGGATGCGCGGCGATCGGCGCGGTGCTCGTCGCGCGCGCGATGGCGACGCCCGAGCGCCGCGACGAAGTGCTTCGCTCGGTGCTGGCCTACACGATGCGATCGTTCGGCGGCGGCGCGCCGAAGAAATGACGGGCGCGCCGCGCGCGTCGAACACATGGCGCATCTCGCGGCAAGCGCGCGCCGCCCACGCCTCGCGCGCGGGCGCGCCGAGCGTCAGTTCGCGATTCTGAACGGCGGCGCCGGATGCGCGCGTGCGGAAATTGTCTGTTGCGGCGGCAAACCTGCATCGTCCGTCGGCGTCGCTCGCGAACGCGTGATATGCAAGTCGTCCGCGCCGTTCAGCGCTTGCCGCTCGAGCGAATCGTCGCTTGCGTCGCGATGCAGCGGAACGCGCCGTGCGTGCGGCGCATTCTCGTCGTACGCTTCGGGCACCGTGTGCAGCCGCTCGCCGCTCATGCCGGCAACTATCTGCGGGACATGCCGCGCGGCCAACAATAACCTCCATCGGTAGCGGCCCATCATCGACAGGAAGATCGGCCTCGCGGCCGATTTCGAGTGCAACCGGGCGTCGGGCACGCGCCTGCGCTTCAACGCGAAGCCGTCCCCTCGCATCGGCGTGCCGACGTGATTCGGGCTTGCGGGATTCTCGTATACGCCGCTCATCGTCGCGCCGGCTTCGAGTAGTCCGAAATGGGAGGAATCCGCGCTATGAAGCCGGGCGACACCAACCGATGCTCGACCGGCGGCCGCGACTCCGCGATCGCCCCGCCACATGGCATCCGGAACTGGACACGCATCGGCTCGTCGTGATTCTCTCGGCATGGCCGGCCGTCAAACCGGCAATCCGCACACCCAGTCCGGATGGGCCCGGTGCGCCGCGCGCGTGTCGATGACACGAACCATCGGAGTCCGAATCAGTGCAACCGACTCGCGCGATGCATCATCGCGCAGGCAAAGCTTCGCGCCATCGCACGCGCTCAATGCCGCCGCGCGGCGGACGGGATTCCTGCGCTCGGCGGCCGGGCAGCGACAGATCGGAGGTGTCCCGAGCGGCAGACGGCTACGGCCGCGAATGCCCGAAGTGCCCGAAGTGCCCGAAGTGCCCCGCCGCCTGTTCCCGGCCTACGATCACGCATGCTCGACCGAGATGTCGATTCAGCTCCGCTCGATCGCGCCCGGCGTGTCCGCTCCAACCGGCGGGCACGCCGGCTCGCCGTCCGGCCACGGCGTCAGGATATCGAAGCCGCCTTCCGTGACGACCACCATGTGCTCCCACTGCGCGGACCACGAACGATCCTGCGTCACGACCGTCCAGCCGTCTGCGAGTTGCCGCGTTTCGGCGCGCCCCGCATTGAGCATCGGCTCGACCGTGAAGATCATGCCGGGCGCGAGGCGAAGCCCCGTTCCCGGCCGCCCGTAATGGAGCACCTGCGGTTCGTCGTGGTAAATGCGACCGATGCCGTGGCCGCAGTACTCGCGCACGACACTGAGGCCCTCGCGATGCGCGACGCTCTGGATCGCATGGCCGACGTCGCCGAGCGTCGCGCCCGGACGCACCGCCGCGATTCCCGCCATCATCGCTTCGAAGGTCGCATCGACGAGACGGCGCGCAGCCGCGGCCGGCTCGCCGACGAAATACATGCGGCTCGTATCGCCATACCAGCCGTCGATATCGAGCGCGACGTCGATGTTGACGATGTCGCCGTCCATCAATGCGTGATCGGATGGAATGCCGTGGCAGACCACATGGTTCACGGATGCGCAGATCGTCTTCGGATATCCGTGATAGCCGATGTTCGCGGGTCGCGCGTGCAGGACGTCGACGATGTAATCGCGGCACAGCCGGTCGAGCTCGTTCGTCGTCGCTCCGGCCTTCACGTGCGGCGCGATCATGCTCAGCACCTGCGCGGCCATCATGCCGGCGCGGCGCGCCATCGCGATCTCGGCCTTCGAGCGGATCGGAACGTGTCGTGAACGTGCCATCATGCGGTCCTCGCGGCGGCGGTGGAGGTCGTCGTCGCTTCGTCGCCCTGAATTTCCGCCTCGATCAACAGGCGGCAAATCTCCGCGTAGCTGAGCGTCGGATGCAATTCGGCGAGCATCCCGATACGCAGCCAGTGCTCCGCCTGCGCATTGATCGATCGGCTTAGCGCGGCGCTCGCATGGCGCAGCGATTCATGCATCTGATCGGATATCTTGACTATTCCCATGGCATGAATTTATACGATTTATATACGGATCGTATATTACCGGATATGCGGCGCGCCGATCAAGCGCGCCGTCGCACATGGTCACGCACAATGGGCTTCGGGAATCTCGGCGCAGACATCGACGAACGCGCGGCCTTCCGCCGCCGGCAGACGGCGCCGTGAATACCGCGCATCAAGCAAAAGTGCCCCGCCGCGCCATTCGGGAACCGATTCGGCGAGACGGCCCTTGTCGATCAGTTCCCGTACGCCATCTGGCTCGACGCGCGCGATGCCGGTTCCGGATGGCCGTGCGCCGAACGGAACGCCGGCATCCACGACAAGCATGCGCCCCGCGCCGTCATGCGCGGCACCCGACGTCCGGCCCCCGCGGCACGCTCATGCCAGCGCCCGCCCCGTGATCGGGCTGCGCGTCTGGACAATAGCGTTCGGCGCGATCGGCGGGCATCGCAAGAGGGCCGTGTTTCCTCACGCCCGCGAGCGCCGCGACGATCATCGCGCCAATCTTCGGCAGCTTGCACGCGACGAGCGACGACGCGAACGGCTGCCCGAAAAGGATCGCGACGTCGAGCCCATCGTCGACGAAACCGCCCCGCGGCCTTCGCTCAATCAATTCCGCCGACCACCCGGGATGGCGATCGAGGCGACATGTCGCGAGAGGCGGCGCGAGCAACCCGCGCGAGCAGAACCTGTCGATGTTCACGCGCAAGCGGCCGCGCACCGCAGTCGATGCACAGGCCCATCGGCAACAGCGCATCGCTGATGCCAACCAGCTCAAACGCGACGGAGTCCTCACGATATTTGGGCTTTGAAGAAACGTTTCGCCGCGACGCGCTCAGACGGGCGCGCGATCGCCGCCGTAACCGGCGGTCCCGCACGCTACCGCGCCCAGTTCGACTGCATCGCGGCGAGGCAGCGAGATGCTGCATTCCGCATCGACCGAGAAAAGCGATGCACGCGATGATCGGCATAGCCGACAAAGTAGCCGGCGCGCTCGCGCAAATGCCGCTCACGGTGCCGCGCGACAAGCGTCGTTCGGCGCACAACGGAAGAGGAATACGCATTCGCGCAACCGGATGCCGAACAGCTTCGGCGAGAGCCGGATCGCGTTCGAGCGCGGCGAAGCAGAATCGACCGCGGGAGAAGCCGAACAACGCGCGGCGCTGCGCGCTCGCCACATGCGCGGGCTGAACCGAGCATGCACGCGGATTGCGACGCCGCACGCGAGAGAGCGTCAGCGACAAGCAAGGTGTGTGCGACGCGACGCGTTGCCGTCCGCACCCGCCCGCATCCATGCGCGCCCGGCCGCCAATCGATTGGCAATACGAACCAACGCGATTCCGACCGAGACGAAAGCGCCGCCGCGCATTGGCATTTCCAACACACCGGAAAAAGAAAAGGTTCATCGCGGAATTCCGGGGAACGCGGCGCGGATCTTGAGGAAGAAGTACTCCTCGTCACGGTACCCGTAGGCCCTGCGCTTGATGACCTTGA
>NZ_JPWT01000112.1:0-25333 GCF_000773065.1 Burkholderia sp. ABCPW 111
AAGGCCGAGCACGTGCACCGGCGCCTCCATCACGTTCTCGAGCACGTTCATGTGCGCCCACAGGTTGAAGTGCTGGAACACCATCGCGAGCTTCGTGCGCACGCGCTGCAGTTGCTTCGAATCGGCCGCCTTGAGCGCGCCCGTCTTGTCCTGCGCGGTGCGCACCTCCTCGCCGTCGACGAAGATGCGGCCGGCATTGGGCTGCTCGAGGAAGTTGATGCAGCGAAGCATCGTGCTCTTGCCCGAACCGGACGAACCGATCACGCTGATCACGTCGCCCGCGTTCGCGCGCAGCGAGACGCCCTTCAAAACTTCGTTGTTGCCGTAGCGCTTGTGGAGATCGTCGACGAAGAGCTTGTGCATCTGGGTGTTTATCTGAGGCATGTCCGGGCGAAACTCATTTGCCTTGCGGGCGCAGGTATGCGAGCCAGCGACGCTCGGCGCGGCGGAACAGCCACACGAGCGTAAACGAGATCGCGAGGTAGAGAAGGGCGGCGATGCCGAATGCGTGGAACGACATGTAGGTCGCCGAATTGACGTCGCGCGCGATCTTCAGGATGTCGGGCACGGTCGCCGTGAACGCGACCGTCGTCGCGTGCAGCATCAGGATCACTTCGTTGCTGTAGAGCGGCAGCGCGCGGCGCAGCGCCGACGGCAGCACGATCCGCCGATACAGCGTGAACGTCGACATCCCGTACGCGCGCGCCGCCTCGATCTCGCCGTACGAGGTCGACTTGATCGCGCCCGCGAAGATCTCGGTCGTGTACGCGCAGGTGTTCAGCGTGAATGCGAGCAGCGTGCAGTTCATGCCGTCGCGGAAGAACGCGTCGAGCATCGGCGTGCCGCGCACGGCCTGCAGGCTGTAGAGGCCCGTGTAGCAGAGCAGCAGCTGCACGTAGAGCGGCGTGCCGCGAAACACGTACGTATAGAGCCACACGGCGCCGGAAAGCCACTTCTTCCTCGACACGCGCGCGACCGCGAGCGGCACGGACAGGCAGAAGCCGATTCCGATCGACACGACGAGCAGCCACAGCGTGATCGCAAGGCCGGTGAAGCGATACCCGTCGGTATACAGGTAATTGCGCCAGTATTCTTGGATCAGTTCGATCATAGGTCAGCCTTGCGTACGCCTGTCGAATAGCGCTTCTCGAGCCACATCAGCACGAAGTTCGAGATCGTCGTGATCGCGAGGTAGATCGCGCCCGCGAGCAACGTGAAGAAGAAGAAACGCAGCGTGCCCTTGCCCGCGTCCTGCGACGCCTTCACGACGTCGGCGAGGCCGATGATCGACACGAGGGCCGTCGACTTCACGAGCACCTGCCAGTTGTTGCCGATGCCGGGCAGCGCGAAGCGCATCATCTGCGGGAACATGATTCGCGTGAACACCTGCCAGTTCGTCATTCCGTACGCGCTGCCCGCCTCGAGCTGGCCGCGCGGCACCGCGAGGAACGCGCCGCGGAACGTCTCGGTGAAGTACGCGCCGTAGATGAAGCCGAGCACGAGCACGCCGGCCGCGAACGGATCGATGTCGATTTGATCCCAGTTCATCAGATCGGTGAACTGATTCAGCCAGATCTGCAGGCTGTAGAAGAGCAGCAGCATCAGCACGAGGTCCGGCACGCCGCGGATGAGCGTCGTGTAGAGCGTGCCGATTCCGCTCGACAGGCGGTTCTTCGACAGTTTCGCCGCCGCGCCGACGAGGCCGAGCAGGAACGACAGCGCGAGCGACAGCACCGCGAGCTTGACGGTTTGCCAGGTGCCGGAGAGGATCAGCGGGCCGTAGCCTTGAAGAAACATATGAAGTCCTTGACGGTGCGTCGTGCGCGCCGCGAAAGACGCGGCTCGCGTGTTGCGCGAGACGCCCCGTGCGTGTCATCGCCGTTCCGCTTTCGCGGATCGCGCCGTCGCGCCCGCGATCGGCGGGGCGGCGGCGCTTCACGGCGCGTGGTGTCGACCGCTGGTGCTGCGCGGGCCGCGCGCCGGTCGCTCGGCGCGGCCCGCTCGGCGCTCATTTCGCCGAATAGATGCTGTACGGGAAGTACTTGTGCGACAGCTTGTCGTACGTGCCGTCCTTGTGCATCGACGCGAGCGCGCGGTTGATCGCGTCCTTCAGGTCCGCATCCTCCTTGCGCAGGCCCATCGCGGTGCCGTCGCCGAGCGTCTTCGGGTCCTTCGCGGCCGCGCCCGCCCACGCGAAGCCCTTGCCGCGCGGCGTGCGCAGGAAGCCGTAGTCGGCCTGCAGCTCGTCTTGCAGCGTCGCGTCGAGGCGGCCGGAGCCGAGATCGGCGTACACCTGATCCTGGTTCTGGTACGACACGATGGTCACGCCCTTCGGCTCCCAGTGCGTCTTGGCGAACGTCTCCTGGGTCGAGCCCTGCTCGACGCCGACGCGCTTGCCCTTCAGCGATTCGACGCTCGGCTGAAGCGGCGAGCCCGCCTTCGCGATCATTCGCGCGGGCGCGTCGTACAGCTTGTCGGAGAAATCGATCTGTTCGCGGCGCTTGTCGGTGACGGTCAGCGACGACACGATCACGTCGAATTTCTTCGCCTTCAGCGCGGGGATGATTCCGTCGAGATCCTGCGGCGTCCACACGCACTTCGCATTGATCCGCTTGCAGACTTCCTTCGCGAGATCGACGTCGAATCCGACGATCTCGCCGCTCGGCGCGGTCGATTCGAACGGCGGATAGCTGGCGTCGACGCCGATCCGCACGGTCTTCCATTCCTTCGCGAAGGCGCCGCCCGCCGCGAGGGCGAGGGCCGCGCACAAGGCGAGCTTCTTCATGTCGTTCCTCTTCCTGACTTCCCCGGCCGCGCGGCCGGACGCGTCCGGGCATGCGCGCGCCGGGCGTATTCTAAGGCGGCCAAAATTCGCGTTCGTCGACCTCGGCGCGCCTCGAAAGGGGGCGCAGCGCCGTCGACGGCGGCCAAAAGCGCGGTATTTTACCCGAACGCCGGCCGCGGCCTAGAACAAACGATGCGCGCGTTTCGCCGGGCGCGCGTTTCGCCCGGCCGCACGCGAGCGCGAAGGGCGGCGCGCCGGGAATCGTTCGGACGATTGCATGGATCGCCGCAACGATCCGGTGCAACCGTGCAGGATTGTTGCATGCGCGTGCGACCCCTACATTCGAGGCTGTCGACATTTCTCAATGGGAGGCGTCATGTTTCAGATCCGCCGCGCGGGCGATCGCGGCCACGCCAATCATGGCTGGCTCGATAGCCATCACAGCTTTTCGTTCGCCGACTATCGCGATCCCGAGCACGTGCACTTCGGCGCGCTGCGCGTGCTGAACGACGACCGCATCGCGCCGACGCGCGGCTTCGGCATGCATCCGCATCGCGACATGGAGATCGTCACGTACGTGCTCGACGGCGCGCTCGCGCACCGCGACAGCATGGGCAACGGCTCGATCATCCGCGCGGGCGACGTGCAGCGGATGAGCGCGGGCACGGGGATCGTGCACAGCGAATACAACGCGTCGCGGGAGGCGCCGCTGCATCTGCTGCAGATCTGGCTGCTGCCGACCGAGCGGGGCGGCCGGCCCGGCTATCAGGAGGTGCGCTTCGCCGACGCGGACAAGCGCGGCCGGCTGCGGCTCGTCGCGTCGCCGGACGGGCGCGACGGATCGGTGTCGATGCGCGCGGACGCGTCGATCTATGCGGGCCTGATCGACGGCGACGAGCGCGCCGAGTTCGCGGTGCCGGGCGGGCGGCGCGTGTATGTGCACGTCGCGCGCGGCGGCGTGACGGTGAACGGCAACGCGCTCGAGGCGGGCGACGGTGCGCGCATCGCCGACGTCGAGGCCGTCGTGTTCGAGCGCGGCGAGCGCGCGGAGGTGCTGCTGTTCGATCTCGCGTGATGCGGCCGGCGGCGGACGATGCGCCTGCCGGATGCGGGCGGGGCGGCGGATGTCGAAGGTCGAAAGTCGAAAGTCGAAAGTCGGACACTGACACGGACACGAAGCCGAAAAGGTCGAGGAGCGAAGTCGCTCGGCATGGAAAGGCGCGACGCGCTGGAGGCCGAAGTGCGAAGCGGTTGACGCGCCTTGCGCCGAAGCGCGAGGAAGCCGGAACGCGGCGAGGGTGGCGCGGCAAGAGGGCGGGCCGCGCCGATGTGAAAACGCCGCGAGCGGGCGAGAGCCGGTCGCGGCGTTCGTACCGGCGGCGGCCCGCGGCGAGGGCAATTCGGCCGGGCTGATGCGGCCGACGACACGAGACCGCGCGACGAGACCGCGCGCAGGACGCGCGCCGAACGACGGGACAACGGGCGAAGTCGATCGGGCGCGCAGCGGTTTCGCGAAGCCGGGGCCGCACCCAGGGGCGGCGGATCATGCGGGGCTGACTTGGCGGATCGGCCGCGCGGGCGCGCCGGACGCGACGTTGCGGCGCATCGCATGCGCCGATCGACGTCCGGCTCGGCTCGGGCGGCGGGCGCGGCCCGAGACGAGAAGTGACGCAATGTCGCGCACCGCACCGCACCGCTCCGCGACGCACCGCGCCGCATCGCACCGCCGCACCGCATGACGCGCCTCCGCGCGACGGCGGCTACCCGATCGCGTCGCCGGGCGCGTCCGCGCGGCCCGTCTTCACTGCTGCGGCGCGGGCGCCGATGCGCCCTTCGCCGCGCGGCGCTGCTCCCAGCGCTCCTTCATCTTCGCGCGCCGCTCGTCCATCTTCGCGAAATGCTGCTTGATCGCCGTGCTGACGGTCGCCTTCTGCTGATCGTTCAGGCCGTTGTAGAACGCGAGCCACGCGGACGCCGTTTGCTCGCGCAACTGCGCGTTCTGCTGCTCGGCCTGCTGGCGCGCCGCGTGCAGCGCGTTCAGGTCGAGGATCGGCTGGCTCTGCTGGGCCTGGAACTGCTGGCGCAGCGCGTCGTGGCTCTTGCGCATCGCCTCGCGGTTCTGTTTCGCCGTGTTGACGGCGGCCTGCCATTGCTGCTCCTGCGCGGCGCTCAGGTTCAGCTTGTCGTGGATGCGCTTCATCATCATGAACGGGCCGCCGTCCATGTGATGATGCTCGCCCGGACCGCCCGGCGGCGGCATGTCGGGCGGCGCGGCGTGCGAGACGGCGCTGAACGACAGGGCGAGCACGGCGGCGGCGATGGCCAGGCGGGAAGTCTTCTTATACATTGAGCAACTCCTGTATTGAAAAGTCCGGTGCTGCGGCCGGCTCGGCGGTGGGGCGGTCGCGCCTCGCCGTCTGTCGGCGTATCCGGTAAGGCGCAGCGTATCCAAGCGCCGCCGCCGCCGTGTTACGTGCGCCGCGGCCGCGATTACCGCGCATTACACTTTGCTTGCGCGGTAATCCGCAGTAACCCTTTCAGGGATTTGTTTCGCTCAGCCCCGACAACCCGCACGGTAAACTTCACGCCATGACTACTCAGATCCTCATCGTCGACGACGACCAAGAATTGCGCGACCTGCTGCGCGACTACCTCGTGCGGCAAGGCATCGAGGTGTCGGTGCTGCACGACGCCGCTTCGCTCGAAAAGCGCCTCGAACGCGAGCGCCCCGATCTCATCGTGCTCGACCTGATGATGCCGGGCGTCGACGGCCTGACCGCGCTGCGCCAGCTGCGCGCGGCGGGCGACGACATTCCCGTGATCATGCTGACCGCGCGCGCGGACGACGTCGACCGCATCGTCGGCCTCGAGCTCGGCGCGGACGATTACCTCGGCAAGCCGTTCAACCCGCGCGAGCTGCTCGCGCGCGCACAGGCGGTGCTGCGCCGCCGCCGCGCGACGCCGTCGGCGGCCGCGCCCGAGCAGCGCGAGCCGTACGCGTTCGGCCGCTTCGTGCTCGATTTCCAGGCGCGCACGCTGTCGGTGGACGGCAAGCCGGCGACGTTGTCGAGCAGCGAATTCGCGCTGCTGAAGATTTTCGTCAATCATGCGCTGCGCACGCTCACCCGCGAGCGCCTGCTCGAGCTGCTGCACGGCCCCGAATACGACGGCACCGACCGCGGGATCGACGTGCAGGTGTGGCGCCTGCGCCGGATTCTCGAAACCGACCCGTCGACGCCGCGTTTCATCCAGACGGTGCGCGGACGCGGCTACGTGTTCGTGCCGAACGGCGAGGCTCATGCGCAAACCCATTGATTCGCTGTTCGGGCGGCTTGCGCTCCTCGTCGTCTGCGTGCTGCTGCTGTCGCATTTCGCGTGGTATTTCGCGATCCGGCTCGAGCGCAATCAGTTTCAGACGCGCTACGCGGTCGAGGAGGCGGCGTTCCTCGTCGACGCGGTGCGCCAGCACGCGGAGCGCTCGCCCGACCAGCCGCTGCCGTCGCGCGTGCGGCTCGTCGCGCCGGGCAGCGGCGACGTGCCGGACGCGAAGCAGGATCTGCCGCCGCCGCTCAGGCGCTTCGCCGACGATCTGCGCGACCGCTTGCCGTCCGGCACGCAGGTGCGCATCGGCAAGCCGGGCCATCCGCCCGTGCTGTGGGTGAAGCAGCCGACCGACCGCGACTGGATCGTCGTGCCGGTGCAACCGCTGCGGCCGTCGCGCTCGCTCGACCGGATGGTGATCTGGCTCGTGATGATCTTCTCGGCCGCGGTGATGGCGGCGCTCTTCGCCGCGTGGCAGCTGCAGCAGCCGCTCAGCTCGCTCGCGCGCGCGGTCGCGCGCTTCGGCCGCGGGATGGCGGTGCCGCCGCTGCCCGAGCGGGGGCCTCGCGAGTTGCGCCAGCTCACGCACGGCTTCAACCAGATGGTTCAGCAGGTGTCGCGCGCGGAGAACGATCGCGCGGTGATGCTCGCCGGCGTCGCGCACGATCTGCGCACGCCGCTCGCGCGGATGCGGCTGCGCGCCGAGATGATGGACGACGCGCGGCTGCGCGACGGCGTCGTGCGCGACGTCGACTCGATGACGCACATCGTCGATCAGTTCCTCGTGTTCGCGCACGGCGACGCCGACCGCAGCGAGCCCGTGTTGGTCGATCAGGCGTGCGCGCGGATCGCGCGCACGTACCGCGCGGTGTCGCCGAACGCGCCCACCGTGCGCACCGAGCTCGCGGCGGGGTCGGGCTTCCGCCTGCCGACGGCGACGCTCGACCGGGTGCTGTCGAACCTGCTCGACAACGCGCACGCGTACGGCGCGCCGCCCGTCGTGATCGCGACCGCGCGCACCGCGGCGGGTTACACGCTGACGGTCAGCGACCACGGCAAGGGCATCGCGCCGCGCGATCTGGCGGACGCGACGCGCCCGTTCGTGCGGCTCGATCCGGCGCGCGGCGGCAACGGCCACAGCGGCCTCGGGCTCGCGATCGTCGAGCGGCTCGTGCAGCGCACGGGCGGCGCATGCGAGATCGGGAACCGGGAAGAAGGGGGCTTGCGGGTGGCGATGTCGTTTCCGTTCGACGTCGTGCCGAAGGTCGAACCGCAGGCGGAGGCGTCCTGACGCGCCGCCGCGCGGGAGCCGCGGCGCCCGGCGCGATCGCGCCGGACGGCCGCGGGCGGCCGGTCACTCGCCGAAGAGCGTGCTGAGCGTCTCGGCGGCGTTGCTGTCGATCGTGTTGTAGGTGACGCTCGTCGCCTCGAAGATGTAGAGCGTCGTGTACTTGCCGACACGCTCGAGGATGTCCTCCTGCAGCGTCTCGGGCACGATGTTCATGTTCAGATACCAGGCCGTCGACGACAGCCGCGTCTGGAACGAGCCATATTCCTGCATCAGTTGATCGAACGCATCGGCGTCCTGGTCCCGGCACACGATAACCAGATTTCCTGCCATTCACTCCTCCTGATTGACCATCGGTCCCGCTTGGGGCTAATACCGATCATACCCGCTTCGGCGTGTCCGTTCGTCGACGAAAGCCTCGCTTGGTGGGCGCGCGCGTCGCGCGGGCGCTCGGGCGGGTTCACGGCAGGGCCGGATCGCGGCATAATTCGACGTTGCGGCGCAGCAGCGGCCAGCCGGCGCACCGCCACCCCTCGCAAATTCGCCCGCCGCCCGCCCGTTCCGGGCCCGATGCGCTCGCGGCCGGGCGGGGTTTCCACAGTTCGTCGTCCGGAAGGTTGTGCCTGAAATACAGGATGTAGTAGTGTCGTGCCGTCGCGTGCGGGCGGGTGCCGCGTCGCGAATGGAAACGGCGGGAAATCGGCGTGTCGGGGTGCCGTGCGGCCGTTTCTGCAGTTAAAACGAATTACCGTGTACGTGCGCCTTGCCATGAGTCACATTCGCTTTCTGGCTTTATTTTTCGATTCGCACGGCTTTGCCGGGGAGGGCGCCTGATGGATCTCGGATTCTTCAATCCGAATCGGACCGCCAACGCATCCGCGTGGCGCGTCCTGCCGAACCGCTGGGACTTCGTCGCGTTCCCGCTCATCATCTGCGTGATCGCGATGGCCGCGATCGGTTTTCACGAGACGCTTGCGCCGTTCGCGACGCTCAATACGCAGAAGATCTCGCTCGATCCCTCGAACCTGCCCGAGTACGCGATGCGCACGACGCTGCGCATGCTGGCGGCGATGATGGCGTCGCTCGTCTTCACGCTCGTCTACGGCACGCTCGCCGCGAAGAGCCGCCGGGCCGGCATGGTGCTCATTCCGATCCTCGACATCCTGCAGTCGGTGCCGGTGCTGGGCTACATCTCGTTTACGGTGACCTTCTTCATCGCGCTGTTTCCGGGCCGGGTGCTCGGCGCCGAGCTCGCCGCGATCTTCGCGATCTTCACGAGCCAGGCGTGGAACATGACGTTCAGCTTCTATCAGTCGCTGCGCACGGTGCCGCGCGATCTCGACGAAGTGTCGCGCGGCTTCCACCTGACGTCGTGGCAGCGCTTCTGGAAGCTCGAAGTGCCGTTCTCGATGCCGGGCCTCATCTGGAACATGATGATGTCGATGTCGGGCGGCTGGTTCTTCGTCGTCGCGTCCGAGGCGATCACCGTCGGCAACAACACGATCACGCTGCCGGGCATCGGCGCTTATCTCGCGCAGGCGATCGCCGACAAGAACCTCGGGGCGGTCGGCTGGGTGATTCTCGCGATGACGGTCGTGATCATCGCGTACGATCAGTTGCTGTTCCGGCCGCTCGTCGCATGGGCGGACAAGTTCCGGATGGAGACGACGAGCTCGGGCAACGCGCCGGAGTCGTGGTTCCTCGATCTCGTGCGCCGCACGCGCCTCATTCATCAGCTGCTCGTGCCGGCCGGCTGGTTCCTGGCGAAGACCGCGCGGCTGTCGTTTCGCCTGCCGTCTTTCGACGCCGTGCGTTTCGCGACGCCCAAGATCGACAAGCAGGCGTCGCGCGTCGCGGACTTCGGCTGGGCGATCCTCGTGCTCGCGGGCACCGCGTACGTGGTGTGGCGCGTCGTCGCCTACGTGCAGACGGGCGTGTCGCTCGCCGAAGTCGGCCACGTGTTCGTGCTGGGTTTCATCACGCTGCTGCGGGTGTTGCTGCTCATCGTGATCGCATCGCTGGTCTGGGTGCCGATCGGCGTGTGGATCGGCCTGCGGCCCGCGATCGCCGAGAAGGTGCAGCCGCTCGCGCAGTTTCTCGCGGCGTTCCCGGCGAACCTGCTGTTCCCGGTGTTCGTGATCGTGATCGTGCGTTTCCACCTGAACGCGGACATCTGGCTGTCGCCGCTCATCGTGCTCGGCACCCAGTGGTATATCCTGTTCAACGTGATCGCGGGCGCGACCGCCTATCCGAACGACTACCGCGAAGCGGCCACCAATTTCCGCATCCGCGGCTGGCAATGGTGGCGGCAGGCGATCCTGCCCGGCATCTTCCCGTACTACGTGACGGGCGCGATCACCGCGTCGGGCGGCGCGTGGAACGCGAGCATCGTGTCGGAGCTCGTCCAGTGGGGCGACACCAAGATCCAGGCGCACGGCCTCGGCGCGTACATCGCGCAGACGACGGCCGCGGGCGACTATCCGAAGATCATCATGGGCATCGCCGTGATGTCCCTGTTCGTCACCCTGTTCAACCGCCTGTTGTGGCGTCCGCTGTACGCGTACGCCGAAGCGAAGCTGCGTCTCGATTGAGACTGATGTCAGCCGATTGAGACCGACCGAGAGCGAAACGCGATGCAAAACCCGAATGCTGTAAATGCACCCGTCCAGACGCCGCCCGCGCCGCCGCGGGGCAGCGAAGAAATCCTGCGCGTCGAGAACGTGAGCCGCGGCTTCAACAAGACGCAGGGCGAGCTGCTCGTGCTCGACGGCGCGAACCTGTCGCTGCGCGAAGGCGAGATCGTCGGGCTGCTCGGCCGCTCGGGCTCCGGCAAATCGACGCTGCTGCGCATCATCGCCGGGCTGATCGAGCCGACGGGCGGCGATGTCACCTATCTCGGCAAGCCGCTCAACGGCCCGGCCGAGGGCGTCGCGATGGTGTTCCAGACGTTTGCGCTGTTTCCGTGGCTCACGGTGCTGCAGAACGTGGAGGCGGGCCTCGAGGCGCTCGGCGTCGGCGCGCGCGAGCGGCGCGAGCGCGCGCTCGCCGCGATCGACCTGATCGGTCTCGACGGCTTCGAGAACGCGTATCCGCGCGAGCTGTCGGGCGGCATGCGCCAGCGCGTCGGCTTCGCGCGCGCGCTCGTCGTCGATCCGACGCTGCTGCTGATGGACGAGCCGTTCTCGGCGCTCGACGTGCTGACGGCCGAGACGCTGCGCACCGACCTGCTCGATCTGTGGACGCAGGGCCGCATGCCGATCAAGTCGGTGCTGATCGTCACGCACAACATCGAGGAAGCGGTGTTCATGTGCGACCGGATTCTCGTGCTGTCGTCGAATCCGGGCCGCGTGATCGCCGAGATCAAGGTGCCGTTCAAGCATCCGCGCAACCGGCTCGACCCCGCGTTCCGCCGGCTCGTCGACGACATCTACGCGAAGATGACTGCGCGCCAGGTCGGCGAAGCGACGAAGAAGGGGCTCGAGCTCGGCAGCTGGCTGCCGCAGGTGTCGACGAACCTGATGGCGGGCCTCATCGAGACGCTCGCCGCGCCGCCGTATCACGGCCGCGCGGACATGCCGGAAATCGCGCGCACGCTGCATCTCGAGGTCGACGATCTGTTCCCGATCGCCGAAGTGCTGCAGTACCTCGGCTTCGCCGACGTGCGCGAGGGCGACGTGTTCCTGACGCCGCCGGGGCGCGTGTTCGCCGAGTTCGGCACGCAGGAGCGCAAGATGATGTTCGCCGAGCATTTGCTGCGCCACGTGCCGCTCGCCGCGCGGATCAAGAAGGTGCTGAACGAGCGTCCGGGGCACCGCGCGCCGCGCGTGCGCTTCGAGCAGGAGCTCGAGGATTTCCTGTCCGACGGCGCGGCCGAGGAGACGCTCGACGCGGTGATCGACTGGGGCCGGTACGGCGAGATCTTCTCGTACAACGATCAGACCGAGATCTTCAGTCTCGAGGACGTCGAGTCCTGAGCGGCGGCGGGCCGCTTGCGGCCCGTGCGGGACGAGCGGCGGCGCGGACGGGAGAGCCGCTTGCGCTTGCCGCGGCTGCTTGATGCGTTGCCGCCGGGATGCGCTGCGCACGGGCGCAAGCGCGTTGGCTTCGTTTGCGTGCCGCCGTTGCGCCTCGTGCTTTCCGCTGAAGAGGGCGAGGCGCGCATCGCTGGCGCCGTCTCGCCGCCGAATTCGCGCGGCCCTGTCGTGGCGTAAGGCTGGCGAGTAAGGCCGGCGTGGAGCGCGGCCGGGCTTATCAGGCAGCCGCAACCGGCTCGCGGCGTCCGCGTCGCATCACTGCAGATTGCCCCAGCGCTCGACGGCCGGCTCCGCCGACGCCCATTGCCAGCCGTGCGCATCCTGGCACGCGTTCGCCAGATACCAGTCGGCGCGCGCGCCGTCCTTCACCGAAAACGCGAATTCCTTGCAGAGCGCGAGCGGTGTCTGGAACGCGCGCGTCACGCGCACTTCGCCTTCGCCGTTCTCGAGCGGCACCTTGTTCTTCACTTGCCACGCGCGCGTCTCGCCGACGGCGAGTCCGCCCGCCGCCTGCGCGATCGCATCCTGCTGATTCTTGTGCAACTGCTTCATCGTGCGGTTGACGGCCTCGTCGGTCGCCGCCTGCACCGCGATGCCGACGCCGATGCCGACAGCCGGATTCGCGGTGACGAGGCCCGTCGCCGCGCCCGCGAGCGCGCCGCTCGCCGCGCCCACCGAGCCGCAGCCGGAGAGGCCGAGCGCGGCCGCGGCGAACGCGAGCGCCGCCGCGAGCGGCAGCGCCGCGCGCGCGCTCACGCTCATTGCAGCGCTCCCCAGCGGCCGGTCGCGGGCTCAGCGGACGCCCATTTCCACGTCGGGCCGTCCCGGCAGATCGTCGCGACATAGAAGCCCGATTGCGCGGGCTCGCTCTGCTTCGCATCAGTGTCGACCGAGAACACGATTTCCTTGCAGTCGAGCGGCCCGACGCTGATGAGCCGGCTCACAGTCACGCGGCCGTGCTCGTCGTCTTCGATCGGAAACGAGTGATGCGTCGACCAGGGCGCGACGCCGCCGACGTCGAGCGGCCCGGCGGCGGTGGCGATCTGCGCCTGCGAGTAGCGATGCGCGACGCGTTGCGTGTACTGGACGCCCGCTCGCGCGCCGGCGACGGCGCCAAGGCCGATACCGGTCGCGACGGCGGCGTTGTTGGTGACTTTTGACGCGATGGCCGCCCCGGCGATACCGGCGCCCGCCGTCGCGCCTTCGCTATAGAGCGAGTTGCAGCCTGAGAGCAGCGTCGAGAAGGCGGCTGCGCCGAGCGTGGCCGAGGCGACCCAGCGGCGCGCCGGCCGTGCGATGCGATGGTTCATCCCTGAATGCGGTCCTGTCTTCGTGCGCCGCGCGTTTCGCGTAGCGACCGTAGAGCGCCATTGTTCTGCAATTGTCCGACGAGAAATGCAAACAATTGACAAACGTTTGCCGCGCACGCGGAGCGCGCGCGAGCGGCAACATTGTGGTGCAAAGCGCCGGAGAGGGGTCGAATCGTTACAAATTGAATGTAATTGTTACCGTGAACCCTGCGCGACGATCCTAAACTAAAGGGCTATGGACTGTTTCACCGACGGCCTTGCGCCGCTCCGATCATGAGACACCCTGCCATGCGCCGCTCCAAGCGCCCCGAGCATCGCGGGCGCGACGCGGGCACCGGCCCGTCGCGGCCGGTCAACGCCACGACCACTCCCGCGCCAGCCGGCTCCGCGCCGCACACGCCTTCGGACGGCGATCACAACCAAGGCGGCACGCGCCCGGAAGGGCTCGACTATCAGCGCGATCTCGGCTCGGAGCAGGACGCATGAGAACGTCCTTGTTACACATGCTTGCATTTTTAACGCTTGAAACGTCGCGAGGTGGCATGCGACTTGCCTGATTCGGCGGGAAGGCTGTAACCCGTTCGCCGGGCAATCTGACTACAGGAGGGTAAGCCGTAATGAGCAGATTGATCGTGGTATCGAATCGCGTGGCGGCCGGCCAGGATGCGCGTCCGACCGCGGGCGGGCTGGCGGTCGGCGTGCTCGACGCGCTGAAGGAGACGGGCGGCGTCTGGTTCGGCTGGAACGGCGAGATCGCCGGCGCGCCCGAGGCGCCCGTGATCGAGCGGGACGGCAACGTGACCTACGCGACCGTCGGCCTCACCCGCCGCGACTACGACCAGTACTACCGCGGCTTCTCGAACGCCACGCTCTGGCCCGTGTTCCACTATCGCGGGGATCTCGCGCGCTTCGATCGCCAGGAATACGCGGGCTATCTGCGCGTGAACTGCGCGCTCGCGAAGCATCTGCGCGAGCTCGTGCAGCCCGACGACATCATCTGGGTGCACGACTACCACCTGCTGCCGTTCGCGCATTGCCTGCGCGAGCTCGGCGTGAAGAATCCGATCGGCTTCTTTCTGCACATTCCGTTCCCGTCGTCCGAGGTCCTACGCACCGTCCCGCCGCACGAAGAGCTGATGAAGTTCATGTGCGCGTACGACGTCGTCGGCTTGCAGACGGAAAACGACAAGCAGGCGTTCGTCGACTACATCGAACGGCGCGGGCTCGGCACGTCGAGCGAGGACGGGATACTGCACGCGCACGGCCGCGTCGTGAAGGTCGCCGCGTATCCGATCGGCATCTATCCGGACGCGATCGGCAAGGCGGCCGTCGAATACGGCTCGCGCAAGGCGGTGAAGGCGCTGCGCGACACGATGGGCGAGCGCAAGCTCGTGATCAGCGTCGATCGTCTCGACTACTCGAAGGGCCTCGTCGAGCGCTTCCAGGCGTTCGAGCGGATGCTCGCGAACGCGCCCGGCTGGCAGGGGCGCGTGTCGCTCGTGCAGATCGCGCCGCCGACCCGCTCCGACGTGCAGACCTATCAGCGCATCCGGCAGACGCTCGAAGGCGAGGCGGGGCGCATCAACGGCCGCTTCGCGCAGCTCGACTGGACGCCGATCCAGTACCTGAACCGCAAGTACGAGCGCAATCTGCTGATGGCGCTGTTCCGGCTGTCGCAGGTCGGCTACGTGACGCCGCTGCGCGACGGGATGAATCTCGTCGCGAAGGAGTACGTCGCGTCGCAGGATTCGAACGATCCGGGCGTGCTCGTGCTGTCCGAATTCGCGGGCGCCGCGGCCGAGCTGCCGGGCGCGTTGCTCGTGAACCCGTTCGACCTGTCGCAGATGGCGGAGTCGCTCGAGCGCGCGCTCGCGATGCCGCTCGAGGAGCGGCAGGCGCGCCACGCGGAGAACATCGAGCGGCTGCGCGGCAACGATCTGTCGGTGTGGCGCGATTCGTTCCTCGCGGATCTGCGCAGCGTCGCGACGGCCGCGTCAGTCACGCAGCGCGCGGGGCGGCGCGTCGCGAATGCTTGACGCGGGCGCCGACGCGCGCGCGGGCGAACCGGGCACCGACGCTGATGCCGATGCCGATGCCGCGGTCGCGCGTTTTTTCGTGATTACGGGCGGGCCGGGCTCGGGCAAGAGCACGCTGATCGATGCGCTCGAAGCGCGCGGCTGCGCGCGCTCGCACGAAGCCGGGCGCGGCGTGATCCAGGATCAGACGGCGATCGGCGGACATGCGCTGCCGTGGCGCGATCGCGCCGCGTTCGCCGAATTGATGCTCGGTTGGGAAATGCGCTCGCATCATCTCGCGCGTCGCGCGCGCGGGCCGGTGTTCTTCGATCGCGGCGTGCCCGACGTGATCGGCTATCTGACGCTGTCCGCGCTGCCCGTTCCCGCGCATCTCGCCGCGGCCGCCGAGCGGTTTCGCTATTGCCGCGACGTGTTCATCGCGCCGCCGTGGCCGGAGATCTATGTGCAGGATGCCGAACGCAAGCAGGATTACGCGCAGGCGGTGCGCACTTACGACACGATGGTCGACACCTACGCGGCGTGCGGGTATCGGCTGATCGAACTGCCGCGCGCGAGCGTCGACGAGCGTTGCCGCTTCGTTCTCGATTTCGTCGCGGCGGCGGCGTGACCGCCGCCGCGATTCTTGCCTCTTCTTTCCGGCATCAACGGGCGAGCGCGCCGATCGACGCCGCATCGGCACGCTCGCCCGCCTCGCACTCGCTTCGGTTTCCTTCCTGATTGCCGCCGTCGTTCGGGTATTTCACTGAATGCGGCCGCGCCGCTCACGCGTGGCGGTGCGTCGGTTGCTGCGCGCCGTTGAACGGCTCGGGCGTGCGGGTCGGATCGAAGTCCGCCCAGCGGCCCGACTGCCAGCGCCCGGTCGCGCGCTCGATGTCGCTGCCGCCCGCATCGGCGAGCACGCGCGCGGCGTCGGCTTGGGAGTCGGCCGTCACGTGTACGGCGACGAGCATTCCGGACGAGCGCATCTCGTGATGGATCGCCTCGTGCGCGAGCTCGCGCGCATGCGCGCGCGTGAAGTCCTCCTTGTGCATCATCCGGCCGAGCCATCCGCCGAGATACGCGCCCACGCCCGCCGCACAGATCGCGACGACGAGCGATGGCGTGAAGAGCGAGAACAGCGCGACGCCGAAGATCGCGCCTGCGACGGCGCCGATCGTCGTGCTGTGTCTCGCGTGTTGCAGCGCGCCGACGGGAGGCGGCGCGGCCGGGTGTTCCGCGTGGGACAGGTATTCGGATGACGGTCGCGCGTGCTGGCCGCGCGGATTGACGAAGAACAGACTGACGTCCTCGGCGACGAAGCCGCTTTCGAGAAGCCGCTTGGCGGCGGTCTCGGCGGCGCGCTGCGTCGTGAAGCGTGCTGCGACGATCAATGACATGGCGCCCTCCTGACGGTTGCGTGAAGACCAACCGAAGCCCGTCGCCGGAACGGCGGACGCGCTCGATTCGCGGCGCGGGCATGTATTGGACAGGCGGCGAGGTAAGGAGTGCGGGCCGAAGCGGGGCGTGCGTGCGGAATCGGGCGACGACGGCCGGAGGGCGGGCGGAGATTTAGCGGGGTAGGAACGTGGAGCCGTCGCGCGGGTGTCGTTGGCGGCAGGGCGGTGGGCGCTTCGCGCGGCGGTCATGGGGCGGTCATGAGCCGGTCATGAGGGGCGGATCGTCCGAACGGCCGAGTCGACGAGGCCGCGCCGCGCTGCGAAAGTGGCGGGACGTTGAGGGCCGGATGCGCGGCGACGGATCGCGGGAGAGCGCGGGATGAACAGGCGATGCGGGCGGATGGCGCTTCGGCGCGGAGGCGACGAAACCGGCCGGGAAACGGCGTGCGGCGGGCCGCGCATCCACCACGGGGCCGACGGCCGCGGCGAGCGGCTTTGCGTTACCCCGCGGCGGCGGCCGTGTCGCGTTTCGCCCTGATTCTCATCAGGCTGACGGCGGCGGCGACGGCGGCGAACGCGGTCGCTGCATAGAGCGCGATCGTCGGCCCATGCTGCGGCGCGACGCCGAAGATCAGCGCGACGAGCGCGGCGCCGAGCGTCTGCCCGGTGAGCCGCGCGGTGCCGAGCATCCCGCTTGCGCCGCCCGCGCGTTCGCGCGGCGCGGACGACAGGATCGCGCGGTTGTTCGGCGACTGGAAGAGCCCGAAGCCCGCGCCGCAGAGCGCCATCCGCCAGACGATGTCGACGGGCGCCGGATGCGCGCCGATCGTTGCGAGCGCGAGGAGGCCGGATGCGAAGAGCGCGAGGCCGATGCCGCCCAGCGCGCCCGCCGAATAGCGGTCGGACAGCACGCCCGCGAGCGGCGCGGCGACCACGATGACGAGCGGCCACGGCGTCATGTAGAGCCCGGTCTGCACCTGCGAAAAGCCGAGCGTGTTCTGCAGCCAGAACGGCAGCGCGACGAACGCGAGCATCTGCGACGTGAACGACGCGACCGACGTGCCGATCGACAGCGCGAAGATCGGGATGCGCAGCAGATCGACGGGCAAAAGCGGCGCGGGCTGCGACAACTGGCGCCTGACGAAGAAGTAGCCGATGACGACGGCCGCGAGTGCGGTGGCCGCGACGTTCGCGCGATTCTCGCCGTGACCGAGCCCGTCGACGGAGACGATCAGCAGCCCGAACACGCACGCGTTCATCGCCGCGCCGATGAAGTCGTACGGCGCGTCGCGGCCCGGATTCACGGGCAGCGCGCGCAGGCTGCCGTACACGGCGGCGATGCCGATCGGCACGTTGATCGCGAAGAGCCACGGCCAGGGCGCGACGGCGAGCACCGCGGACGCGACGGTCGGCCCGACCGCCGACGACAGCGCGACGACCATGGCATTGATCGCGACGCCGCGCCCGAGCTGCGACGACGGATAGATCATCCGCACGAGCGCGGTATTCACGCTCATGATGCCGGCGGCGCCGAAGCCCTGGATCACGCGCAGCGTCGCGAGCGCGGGCAGCGTGCTCGACAGCGCGCAGCCGAGCGATGCCGCGGTGAAGAGCGCGAGCCCCGCGATGTAGACGCGCCGGTAGCCGATCCGGTCGCCGAGCGACGCGAGCGGCAGCAGCGAAATCGTGACGGCGAGCTGGTACGCGTTGACGATCCAGATCGATGCGGCGTCGGAGGCGCGCAGATCGCGGGCGATCGTCGGCAGCGCGACGTTCGCGATCGCGCCGTCGAGTACGGCGAGCGTGATGCCTAGCGCGACGCAGACGATCGCCCAGTAGCGTTGCGGGAGCGGCAGTCCGGAGTCGGCGTTCATGGCGGAAGCGATGGCGAGGCGAGGGAGCGGCGATTCGTTGCGGATGCAACCGCCGGCATGCGCGCAGAGGCGCGCGGCCGGTGGCGAAGGGCCGGGGGCGAGGCGCCCGGCCCGGACGGCGGCTCACTTCAGTTCGTAGAGACCGGTGTAAGTCGCCGAATCGACTTCGTTCAGATGGATCATGAAGCGGGCGACCGCGTTGGTCGTGTCCTTCGTGACGGGCAAGGTATCGACCTTCAGCGCGTGCAGCCGGAAGACGTAGCGGTGCGGCTTGTCGCCGCGCGGCGGCGCGGCGCCGCCGAAGCCTTCGTCGCCGTAGTCGTTGCGCACCTGGACGGCGCCTGCGGGCAGCGAAGCGCCGCCCGCGCCGCCCGCGCCTTGCGGCAGGTTCGTTGCGTCGACGGGGATGTTGACGACGGTCCAGTGCCAGAAGCCGCTGCCCGTCGGCGCGTCGGGATCGTAGACGGTGAGCGCGAGGCTCTTCGCATCGGCGGGCACGCCTTCCCAGTGAAGCGCGGGCGACCGGTTGCCGCCATCTACGCCGAAGCCTTCGTGGTGGTATTCCTGCGCCTTCGGCATGAAGCCGTTGGCCGGAAACTCGTCAGTCCAAAGCCGGAAATCAGCCATGGGGGCCTCCTTGTGAAGTTCGACAGAATGACGCTCGCGGCGCGGCAACGCATGCTCGCAAGCGTCGGCATGAGCCGATCGAGTGTATCACCGGCGCCCGAATCGTGAAGTCGGGCGGCGTGCGGGAGTGAAGGCGCGCGGCGACGCCTATCGTGCGTGGCGCGACGGTATGCGCAAGCGGTGCGGAAGCGCTTGCGGCACGAGTTGCTCGAAGCCGCGCGGGTAGGGACGCGGCTGCTCGGGATCGGGCAATCGGGCGATGGGGTGATGGGGTGATGGGGTGATGGGGCGATGGGGTGGCGGAGCGCTCGAAAGCGCTGCGGCAGGGCATGATGCTCGTCGTCCGTCGCAGTAGGATGCCCGATCGATTGATCGGCCAATCGACGCATTCTGCCGGACGGGCTTGTTTCACGACGCACCGAACTCGCCCGCCGCCCGCCGCCCGCCGCCCGCCGCCCGCCAACCGCCAACCGCCAACCGCCAACCGCCAACCGCCAACCGCCAACCGCCAACCGCCAACCGCCAACCGCCCGAAGCGGCTCGCCCGCTGCCCGCGTGCTGTCGTCACGCCTCGAAATCGAGCCCGCCGAGCAGCACGAGCACTTCGGCCTGCGTGCGCGAGCCGAAGTCGATGCCGCGCGCGTTTTCCCAGGCCGGCAGCTTGAGTTTCAACGCCGCGAGATAGCGCTCGAAGCGCGCGGCGCCGTCCGGCGCCATCAGGCGCTCGATCTCGTCGGTGTCCCACGTGAGCACGATGTCGAGCGGATGAGCGTAGCCGCGCACGTGCTCGGCGTGCGGCGAGACGATCCGCACCTGCGTCGGATGGCCGTGACCGCCGTAGCCGACGACCTCGGTGTTCGCCCGTCGCTCGAGCAAGTCGCCGATTGCGCGCGCGATGCGCGGTGCGAACTCGGTATCGAATCGGCGAGCGGTGTGGGGGTTCATCGAGGGCGTCTCCTTTGTGCCAAAAATCGTAGCACGGCCCAGGCGGCGCGCGCGCGGATGTGACACGCGTAATT
Source organism: Burkholderia sp. ABCPW 111 (assembly GCF_000773065.1). Taxonomy (NCBI): domain Bacteria; kingdom Pseudomonadati; phylum Pseudomonadota; class Betaproteobacteria; order Burkholderiales; family Burkholderiaceae; genus Burkholderia; species Burkholderia sp. ABCPW 111. The sequence goes on from NZ_JPWT01000112.1 coordinate 19,671, forward strand.
GCGCGTTACCACTTGCTGCATCTATTACGGCCGGCGGCGCCCACAATGGGCCTCGTCATGCACCACGTTTGGCGGAGTCCATCATGAAGAAGATCGCGGCAGTTCTGGTGACGGCGGGTAGTCTCGCGCTCGCGGGGCCGGCCGGCGCGCACGATCGCGGCGGCGACATCGTCGGCGCGCTGATCGGCGGCGCGGTGCTGGGCGCGATCGTCACGTCCGCGCTGAATCCCGCGCCGGCCGTCGCGTACTCGGCGCCCGTCTATCAGGCCCCGGCCTATCAGCCGGCGCAGTATCAACCCGCGCCGGCTTACGGCGCGCCGCCCGCGGGCTATTGCTACGATCAGTATCGACGCGCTTACGTCGATTGCGGCGCGCAAGCATACGATGGCGGCGGTTACGGCGCGTATGGCTACGCGCAGCCGCGGCCTGCCGGTTGGTGATGTGAGCGTCCCGCTTGAGCGGCGCGCCGATGCGCGGGCCGCCGCGCACGATCGGGCGGGCTTCGGTTCGATGCGGCGCGCATCGGATCACGCCGAAACCGCCGAAACCGAAACCGCCGAAGCGATGGGGCGGAGGAGCGTGTGGCCGTCGGATGATCGTAGGGCTCTGAAGACGACGGCAGTCGGCCGGCGGGTCGCCGAACAGAAGCGCGTCAAATGGACGTACGCCGCCAAATGCCGCGTCCGGGCGTTCCGCGAGACGCGCGCGATAGGTGACGCAGCGGCGGGTGACGCAGCGGCGCTGCGCTAGACGGGCGGCCGCGGCCGCTCGCCCATTGACGGGCCGCGCGACAGCGTCACCGACGCCCCGAGCATCCCTCACGCGAACCCGAACCGAACGGCGGCGCCATGAGCGCACGTGAGCGCGCCCGTCGCGATCAACCGGACCATGGCCAGCCCGGTCGCGCTGCTTCCTTTCTCGATACAACTCGTTGCAAATCCACGGTTGGCGTCAGTGCCTTCCGCCACGGCCACCGCCGTGGCCGCCGCCGCCGCCCGGCCAATCGTTGCCCTCGCGGACATTGCGCCCGCCAGCCGGGCCACGACCGCCTTGCCAGCCATTGCCGCGACCGCCGCGCCACTGGTCGCCGCCTCGCCAGCGGTCGTCGCCGCGCCAATGGTCGCGGTCCCGCCATCCGCCGCCGCCCCAGATGTTCACCGTTCCGTACACGGGCGCGTAGCCTGGCACGTACGCGTAGTCGCCCGGATAATACGGTTGCGCGTAGCCATAGCCGTAACCGTTGTCCGGCACGGCGACGCAACCGGCAAGGAGCGCAGCGGCCCCGAGCGAAGCGACGAGTTTCAGCATGACTTTCTCCCTTCTCCCTGTTTTCACTGCCGTTTGCATTGTGATTCGCTCGAACTCGCTTGGTGCGAAGCGAATTGTGTCTGCACATTACAATCACGTAAGCAGTCGCAGTGCGGAAGCCGGCTGTGCGCCGCGCTTCCGTTCAATTCAATCACTCATCAGGAGCACCGTATGAAATCAGCCTCTCGCTTGGCCGCCTGGGCGGCGTGCGCCGCATTCGTCGGCTTCTCCGGCGTCGCGGCGGCGGCGAGCGCCGCGACGCCCGCCGCGGGCGTCGATCCCGCGTCCGCGCCCACGCCGTCCGCGGAAGACATCAAGATGTTCCCGGCCGCCCAGGCGGGGCAGAAGCGCGAGGTGATCGTGCTGCCGGCCGAAAAGCTGGAGGACGACATTCGCGTCGAACTGGTGATCGGCAAGAAGATCAAGGTCGATTGCAACCAGCACTGGTTCGGCGGCGAACTCAAGCACGAGACGGTCAAGGGTTGGGGCTATCCGTATTACGTGCTCGCCGACGTGAAGGGGCCGGCCGGCACGTTGATGGCGTGCCCGGGCCAGGAAGCGCAGGAGGCGTTCGTGCCCGTGCGCGGCGGCGGCTACCTGTTGCGCTACAACAGCCGTCTGCCGATCGTCGTGTACGTGCCGAACGAGTTCGAGGTTCGATACCGGTTGTGGTACGGCTCGAACGAAGTGGCGCGCGCGGTCGAGAAGTAAGCCGCGCCGTGTCCGTCGATCCGGAGCCGCGGCGGCGGCCGCACGCGATGCGTGCGGCGCGCGGACCGCGGCGCCCCGGCGCGCGCAAGCGAAGGCATCACGGCATCGAGCACGTGAGCCAGTTGCGGATTTTCCGCGCGTCCGCAAGATGGTCGCTCGGCCCCGGCGCGCCGAGCAGCACGATGTCGACCGGGCGTCCGCGCACCGCGTAGCGGAGCACGACGCAATGGCCGGCTTCGTTGATGAAGCCCGTCTTCTGCAGCACGATGCTCGAATCGCCGGCGCGCACGAGCGCATCCGAATTCACGTACTGGAGCTGGCCGCGGCCGGGGAAGACCGTCTTCGACGTATCGGTCGAGAACGTCTTGATGCGCGGATAGCGGTTCGCCGCGGCGACGAGCCGCGACAAATCGCGCGCCGTCGACACGTTGCGCGGCGACAGCCCGGTCGCGTTGACGAAGTGCGTACGCTTCATGCCGAGCGTGCGCGCCTTGCGGTTCATCGCGGCGACGAACGCGGGCCGTCCGCCTGGATAGTCGCGCGACAGCGCCGCCGCCGCGCGGTTTTCCGACGACATCAGCGCGATGTGCAGCATGTCGCGGCGCGACAGCACCGAGCCGACTTTCAGCCGCGATCCCGTGAATTTCTCGTAGTCGCGGTCCTGCGCGCTCACGCGCAGCGGCCGCGACATCGGCGCGCGCGTGTCGAGCGCGACCATCGACGTCATCAGTTTCGTGATCGACGCAATCGGCACGACACGGTTCGCGTTCTTCTCGATCAGCACCGCGCCCGTCCGTTCGTCGACGACGTAGGCTGCGCGCGAACGTAACAGGCTGCGTGACGCGGCCGTGTAGCCGCAGCTCGCGAGCAGCTTCGGCTTCTCGGCCGCGACGACGGCGCGGTGCGGCGCGCGCTGGCGCTTGCGCGTCGGCTGATGCGCAAGCGCGGTCGAACGCGCGCGATGCCCGGTCTTGCGGTGGAGCGCCATGCGCTTTTGCTTCGCATGCGGATGACGATGCCGCGCGCGGGCGGCGCGCTTGACGTGCTTCACCGGCTTCGCATGAGCGCTGCGCGCGACGCGACAGGCGCTGCCGTGCGCGGCCGACGTGCGAGCGCAGGCCTTTCCCGCCGCATGGGCGGGCGACGCGAGCGCGACGCACAGAACAGACGTGAACCAGACGACGCAGACGGCGGACATCAGACGGACGAGAAAGTGACGGGTGCGCGGACGATGCGGCGTGGAGGGCATGGCGATCGGGAGCGGAGTGGGAGTCGGGCGAACGTGTCGCGCTATAGGACAGCGGAGCGGCCGGGAAATTCGCGGCGTCGGCGATTTCGATGGCTGCGGCGGAGTTTGACGGAAGGCGCCGCGCGAGCGGCGGCGAAGGATGGAGAGCGCGAGGCGACGCCTGCGCGTGCGGGCGCGCGTCACTCCCAGATGCCGCGCACGGCGACCGCGACGATCACCGGCACCGAGAAGACGAGCGGAATTGCGAAATACGGCGCTTCGCGGTCGACGAGCCACGTGTAGATCACCCATGCCGCGCCGAGGCCGAACGTGACCAGGCCGATCAGCGCGGCGAAGATGTTCAGCACGAGGTTCGACGGGCGTCTGCGTTGCTGGGTGGCGGGATCGGGCGGAGTGGTTTTCATCGCGATTCGGAAGGCTTCGTGGCGGCCGCGCGCAGGCGGCTCGCGGCGGTCGGGCGGTGGCCGACGCGCCCGCATGGTGCGCAGGGCGACGCTCGGTCGCCCTCGTCGGCTTTGCGCGCGGCCTCCGGAGGAGCGTCGGATCGACGGCAATCATCGCAGCAAAGCGCGCGGCCTTGCAAGGCACGCATCGCGCGCGCCAGCCGGCAGCGCGGATGTCGATGGCGGTTCGAACGGAGCGCGACATGGATTCGGCCGCGATGAACGCGCGCTTCGATGTCGAGGCGCCAGCGGATTCGCCGACATTCGGGGGGCAGAGGATCTGATGCGCCGCAGGTCGACGCCGACATGAAGCGATGCGAGTCCATCGCGCCGACGATGCCGAATCGCGGCACGAACATCTGCTTGCTCAAGCTCGCCTCGATTGGCGCGTCGAGCGTTTCCTTCCGCTGTTCCACCCGGAATTCGGGCCGCCGGATGCGCGCCGGCAGCGCGGCAGCGCTTTCCGTTTGGCTCGCGCCGTTGCCGCTCGCTCGATGTCGTTCATTCGGGCAATCGCTTTGATTGCTCGAACGCCGAGCCCCGCGAATCGAGCGGCGACGGACATTGCACAAGAGCATGTGAACGGCAAGGCATTCAATCGAAGTCGAGGCGGGCGCCGGTCGCGACACGATGCGGGCATTTATTGCGCGTTTTCGCGCCGAAGCCGAACGGTTGCTCGCCTGCTCGCCGCGCGGCGGAACTTGCCGACCGGGCTTGCGTCTCATTCGAAACGAATTTTCCCGGGGGCATTCATGATCATTCGACATTATCGTTCGACCGCTCGCCGCGCGGCGCTCGCCGTCCTGGTTGCCGGCATCGCGGGTGCGGCGGCGGCCGCCGACGAGCCGGCGCAGACGCCGACTTTTTCCGAGGCCATCGCGCAGAGCGCGCATCGCGCCGAGTGGCAGCGGATGATCGCCAGCGAGAAGCGAGTGCCGGAATGGCTCGCAAGCGACAACCGGGTCAGCTCGCCGTACCGGCGCGAGCAGGTCGAGGGCGCGTCGTATCTGGTGGGCTGGATGTGCAAGCCGCACGATTGCGCGGCCAATCAGTTCTACGGCGTGATCGACGAGGATTCTCATCGGGTGTGGGGGATGCTGGTGACGCTGCCGGAGACGCCGGGCGCATACGACGCGCCGAGCAAGTACGCGAGCTTCCGCTGGTTCGGCATGCCGGACGAACGGATGAAGGCGTATCTGCAGGATCAATTGAAGCAGGACCCGAACTGGAAGTGATGCGGAACGCGCGGCCCCGGACGAATGAATGGTCGAACGGGGCCGCAGATGATCGCCGATCGGAGTGCGCGCGGTCTGGTTGCGGAGGGGGCGTGCTTTTCGCCTGAGCCGATCAATCCGTTTGGCGGCGATGCGTGACGGGCGAGGGGCGCCTTGCGGATCTGGCCGCGCGATGACCGAGCGTTATGGAGTGGTCTGTAGCCCCGACAGCGTCCGGTCATGATCCCTTACTGGAAGACCGCGCGAGAGCGCCGGAGGATTTGCTTCGCCGTCTCGCGTATCCCGCGTGCCTCGGCTTCGCGAACGATGCTCAGCATGTGCGGCGAATCGATCTCCGCGATCGGGCGAGCGCCGATCTTCCGAAACACGTCGACCTCAAGCGAATGCAGCACCTTCTCCGCGTAGCCGTCGCTCCAGCCCGGACGCTGGGAGTCGTACCACTCGCGCGCTACTGCCTCGAATGAGTTTGCCGCCGCGATTTCGGCGGCCCGTTTTGCGTCCTTCTTCGCTTCGCCCGGATCGATGCCGGCCGCGATCTGTTCGCGGGCCTCGTCGCACTTCTTCCGTGCCGTCGCGAGCGTGACGGCCGGATAGGCGCCTAGGGTGAGCGTTTTCTGTTTGGAGCAGCCCCCTGAAACACCGGACATAGCCTCTCACTTAAACTAGCGGGTAGGCATAAGACTGTGTTTTTGACTAACACCAGGCAGGAAGTGATGG
>NZ_JPWT01000113.1:0-25046 GCF_000773065.1 Burkholderia sp. ABCPW 111
GGAGGATCACCGGCACGACGACGATCAGCATCGCCCACGTCGACGTGGCGATCAACGCCTTCTCCGCGGCGCCGATCGCGCCCTTCGGATCGAGCACGTCGAGCCCGCACCCGGACAGCGAGGCGAGCGCACCGATCGCCCCGAACCACGACAAGCTTCTCAAAGCCTTTCTATTCATCACATTCGCCAGCAAGATGTATCGCACTCCGATCGAAACCGTCGGACGACCGGTTCGCGGAAGCGCTCGCATCATACGGCCGGCGAGCGAGATGAAAATCAGTCAATGAGACAAATCATCTTTGCCGAAAATGGCAGTGCGACACGATGTCACAGCGTTGGCGGCGCCTGTTTCGATGCGGTGGGAAGATGAGTTGCGCATGTGCGCGTGCGTGCGCGTATACGCGCGAGAAGAAGGCCGCCGGAGACGGAATGGCCGTCGCAGCGGCCGGACACGCGATTGACAACGCGCGCGCGAGGTGCTCGACGTGCGGGCGATCAGCCGCCGCCGCTCGGGCGCGGCGACGCCGATTGTACGCGGCGCGCGCGACGGCCGCACGTTTCGCTACGCCCGCTTCGCTTCAACACGCCGTCGATCGTGCATCGCATTCGAATGCGCCGCGGCGTCGGAATTGTCGGCATGACGGAAAGCGAAGCCGGCGATCGTGATCCGCCGCCGTCGCGTCATTCGCTTCGATGAACGCGGCGGCGCTGCGCGCGGACACCGGGCCGGCGAAGCAGCCCGTGCCGCCTCAAATGCATGCCGATGCATGCGAATCCCGGCGATCGGTCTCCGAAATGCGCCGACATGCGCCGACGTGCGCAAACATGCGCGGACATGCTCCGACTTGCGCGAACGCACGTTTAGTCCCGCCCAAACACGCGACGATCGCGCCGGCGCACGCCGCCCGCCGCACCGCGCTCAAAGCCGTGCGGCGAGCCTCGCGCCCTGGTCGATCGCGCGCTTCGCATCGAGCTCGGCCGCCCGCTCCGCGCCGCCGATCAGATGCACCGGCACGCCCGCCGCCTTCAGCGGCTCGTACAGCGCGCGCTCGGGCTCCTGCCCCGCGCACAGCACGATCGTATCGGCCTCGATCACGGTCGGATCGAGACGCTCCTTGCCGAACGTCACGTGCAGCCCCTTGTCGTCGATCAGCTCGTAGTTGACGCCGCCGATCATCTCGACCTGCTTCATCTTCAGCGTCGCGCGATGAATCCAGCCGGTCGTCTTGCCGAGCCCCTTGCCGAGCCCCGTCGCCTTTCGCTGCAGCAGGGTGACGCGGCGCGCGGGCGGCGCGATCTCGCCGAGCGTCACGCCGCCGCGCGCGAGCGCGGGATCGGTCACGCCCCACTCCGCTTTCCATGCGTCGAGATCGAGCGCCGGCGATTCGCCGTCCTGAACGAGAAACTCCGACACGTCGAAGCCGATCCCGCCCGCGCCGACCACCGCGACGCGCTCGCCGACCGGCTTGTTGCGCGCGAGCACGTCGATGTAGGTCAGCACCTTCGGATGATCCTGGCCCGGAATGCGCGGATTGCGCGGCGCGACGCCCGTGGCGAGCACGACGTCGTCGTAGCCGGCCGCGATCAGCTCGGCCGCGTCGACGCGGCGGCTCAGACGCAGCTGCACGCCCGTCAGCTCGATCTGGCGTGCGAAGTAACGCAGCGCCTCGTGAAACTCCTCCTTGCCCGGAATGCGCTTGGCCATGTTGAACTGGCCGCCGATCTCGGCCGCCGCGTCGAACAGCTCGACGCGATGCCCGCGCTGCGCGAGCACCGTCGCGCACGCGAGGCCGGCGGGCCCCGCGCCGATCACCGCGATGCGCTTCACGTTCGCCGCGCGCGCATAGTTCAGCTCCGTTTCGTGGCACGCGCGCGGATTCAGCAGGCACGATGCGATCCGATTCTTGAACGCGTGATCGAGGCATGCCTGATTGCAGCCGATGCACGTGTTGATCTCGTCGGCGCGCCCCTCGGCCGCCTTCTTCACGAACTCGGCGTCGGCGAGGAACGGCCGCGCCATCGACACCATGTCCGCACAGCCGTCCGCGAGAATCTGCTCGGCGACTTCCGGCCGATTGATCCGGTTCGTCGTCACGAGCGGAATGCCGACCTCGCCCTTCATCTTCTTCGTGACCCACGCGAACGCGCCGCGCGGCACCGACGTCGCGATCGTCGGCACGCGCGCCTCGTGCCAGCCGATGCCGGTGTTGATGAGCGTCGCGCCCGCGCGCTCGACCGCCTTCGCGAGCGTCACGACTTCGCTCCAATCACTGCCGTCCGGAATCAGATCGAGCATCGACAGCCGATAGACGATGATGAAATCGCGGCCGACCGCCTCGCGCGTGCGCTCGACGATCTCGACCGGCAGCCGCATCCGGTTCGCGTACGAGCCGCCCCATTCGTCGGTGCGCTTGTTCGTGTGCAGCGAGATGAACTGGTTGATCAGATAGCCTTCGGAGCCCATGATCTCGACGCCGTCGTAGCCCGCTTCGCGCGCGAGCTGCGCGCAGCGCACGAACGCGCGAATCTGCCGCTCGATGCCGCGCGCCGTCAGCTCGTGCGGCGTGAACGGCGAGATCGGCGACTTGAGCCGCGTCGGCGCGACCGCGAACGGGTGATAGCCGTAGCGGCCGGTATGCAGGATCTGCAGCGCGATCTTGCCGCCTTCCGCATGCACCGCGTCCGGAATCACGCGATGGCGGCGCGCCGCGGCGCCCGTCGACAGCGTGCCGCCGAACGGCTTCGTCCAGCCCGCGACGTTCGGCGCGAAGCCGCCCGTGACGATCAGGCCGACGCCGCCGCGCGCGCGTTCGGCAAAATAGTCGGCGAGGCGCGGCAGCGTCTTGCGGCTGTCTTCGAGGCCCGTGTGCATCGACCCCATCAGCACGCGGTTGCGCAGCGTCGTGAAGCCGAGATCGAGCGGGGCGAGCAGGTGTGGGAACGGAGTCGTCATCGGGTATCGCGGGAACGGATTGATCGGGATCGTTACATCGTAGGCGCACGCACCGCTTGTCCGTGAGGGGGCAAATAGCCATAATGCTTGTCATTCGTGGCCAATTTTGGCCACACTCGTCCAGTTCACGACACGATGACGCGACGAACGACGAAAGACCACCTGGGCCTGCGCCGGCCGACGATTCCGGTCGCGTACCTGCGGCATCTGCTGAAGGTGTTCGAGGAGCGCGGCATCGACGCGCGCGATGCCCGCGCGGGCACCGGCCTGCGCGACGACGTGCTCGGCGAACCGGACGCGCGCGTCGCGCCTTCGCAATGGGGGCGGCTCGTGCTGAACGCGATCCGGCTGAGCGGCGACGAGGGGATCGGCTTCGAGCTCGGGCTGCGGCTGCGGATGTCGGTGCACGGCTTTCTCGGCTACGCGGCGCTGACGGCCGCGGACCTGCGCGCGTCGCTGCTCGTCAACGCGCGCTATTTCCGGATGCGCAACCGGCAATACCGGCTGCACTACGCGGAGCGCGACGACGGCGCGACGCTTTCGCTGCACGGCGTGCAGGCGAGCCCCGTGCTCCAGCATCACGCGATGTTCGAGATCGTGCTCACCGGGATCGCGCAGAACGTCGGCACGGTGACGGGGCGCGCCGCGCCGCCGATCGAGCTGCAATTCGCGTGGCCGCAGCCCGGCTATTACGCGCGCTATCGCGACCGGCTGCCGCCCGTGCGCTTCGATTGCGCGTCGAACGCGCTGTGGGTGTCGCGCGATGCGCTCGACTGGCCGCTGCCGATGGCGGACGAAGTCGCGCATCAGCAGGCGCTCGCGCAGGTCGAACGCGAATATGCGGACGTGCGCCACGAAGAAGGCGATCTGGTCGCGCGCGTGCGCGCGGAACTCGCGCTGGCGGCGCAAGGCTATCCCGAGCCCGACGCGCTCGCGCGGCACCTCCTGATGTCGACGCGCACGCTGAGGCGGCGCCTGCTCGATGCAGGTTCCGGCTACCGCGCGCTCGTCGACGAGGCGCGGCTGCGCGACGCGCGCCGGCTGCTGCGCGCATCCGATCTCGATCTGAAGACGATCGCCGAGCGGCTGCAATTCTCCGACCCGGCGAACTTCACGCGCGCGTTCCGCAAGTGGACGGGGCTCACGCCGAGCGCGTATCGGGAAGCGGGCGACGACGCCGAGCGATAGACGGCGCGCGGCGCGCAATCGCGCCGCGATTCGCACCGGCGCGAGCGCAAGCTATTGCCGATGCGCGTCACGCGAGCGCAACACGTGTGCATGCGTGCAACGCGCGCGACGGCGGGCGGGAACGCCCGGCCCGCGGACGCGAATCCGCTCGCCCGCCGCTTGCCCGCCGCTTGCCAACCGCTCACCAACCGCTTGCTGTCCGATCACCGTCCGACCCGCGACGCTTCGCGAGCGCGAGCTGCGGACGCCTCACGAACGAGCGGGCGACGCGCGCCGTCGCTCGGCAACCGGCGCGCGCGGCTCGTTCGCATACGCGTCGAGCCCCTCGACCAGCGCGTCGAACGCCGCCCGGCAGCGCGGACTGCCGCGCAAATCCTCGTGCATCGTGACCCACATATCGAGCCGTCCGGCAAACGCCTTCGGCAGCACGCGCACGAGCGCGGGATCGCGCCTCGCGAGCGCTGCCTGGCAAATGCCGATGCCCGCGCCGCCGCGAATCAGCGCGAGGTGCGCGAGATCGCTGTCGGTGCGCAGCGTGAACGCGCCGCGGTCGAGCCCCGGGAACGACTTCGCGGCCATCTGCCGGATGAACGCCGTCGGGCGGTCGTAGCCAATCAGCGCATGGCGAACCAGTTCGTCCACATTGCGCGGCGTGCCGCGCCGCGCGAGATAGTCGCGATGCGCATGCAGGCCGAGCTCGATGCCGCCGATGCGCCGCGCGATCAGCTGCGTCTGTTCGGGGCGCGTCATTCGCACCGCGACGTCGGCCTCGCGGCGCAGCAGATCCTGAATGCGGCTCGTCAGCGCGAGCTCGATCTTCAGCGCCGGATGCCGTTGCTGCAAGCGCGCGACGATCGGCGGCAGCACCTCGACGCCGATCACGTCGCTCGCCGAGATCCGCACGACGCCGCGCACGTCCTTGCCGAAGCTCGTCGCCGTGCGCGCGAGCGCATCGGCCGTGCTTTCCATCGCCTCGGCGTCCGCGCGCAGCGCGAGCGCCACGTCGGTCGGCATCAGCCCGGTCGACGATCGCGTGAAAAGCGGCACGCCGAGCGCCGCCTCGAGCGCGGCCACATGCCGGCCGACGGTCGGCTGCGTGAGGCCGAGCGCGCGCGCCCCGCCCGACAGCGAACCCTCGCGCAGCACGCCGAGGAACGAACGATACAGCTCCCAGCCAATTTCCGAGCCCATACGAAAATGTATAGCCGTTAGACGAGATTCGGTAATGTTAATCGATCCGCGCGCGGCGCAGAATGCGCCTGTGGATCACGTTCAGGAGCAAGCGATGGCGACTCTCGACACGGCGCTCGTGGTGGGCGCGGCGGGCGGAATCGGTGGAGAAATGGCGCGAGCGCTGCGCGACGCGGGCTGGCGCGTGCGGGCGCTCGCGCGCTCGTCGCCGGCGGCGAATGGCGGCGCGGCGGACATCGACTGGCGGCTCGGCGACGCGTTGAATCCGCGCGACGTCGCCGATGCCGCGCGCGGCTGCGCGGTGATCGTGCACGCGGTCAATCCGCCCGGCTATCGCCGCTGGAACGAATTGGTGCTGCCGATGCTCGACAGCACGATCGCGGCCGCAGCGCGCGAACGCGCGACGATCGTGCTGCCCGGCACCGTCTACAACTTCGGGCCCGACGCCGGCCACCTGCTGCGAGAGGATTCGCCGCAGCGCCCGCTGACCCGCAAGGGCGCGATCCGCGTCGAGATGGAACGGCGCTTGCACGACGCCGCGGATGCGGGCGCGCGCGTTCTGATCGTTCGGGCCGGCGACTTCTTCGGCCCCGGTGCGCGCAACAACTGGTTTTCCCAAGCTCTCGCGAAATCCGGGCGGCCCGTGCGGACCGTACGCTCGCCCGGCCGCACGGGCGTCGGCCATCAGTGGGCGTATCTGCCCGACGTCGCGCGCACGATGGTCGAATTGCTCGCGCGCCGCGACACGCTCGACGCATTCTCGCGCTTCCACATGGCCGGCCATTGGGACGCCGACGGCGCGCAAATGAGCGCGGCGATCCGCCGCGTCGTCGCGCGGCGAACGGGCGTCGAGCCGCGCATCGCTGCGTTTCCGTGGTGGCTCGTGACGCTCGCGTCGCCGTTCGTCACGACCTGCCGCGAAATGCGCGAGATGCGCTATCTGTGGCGCGAAGCGCTGCGCATGGACAACGCGAAGCTCGTCGCCGCGCTCGGACGCGAGCCGCACACGCCGCTCGACGCGGCGGTGGAAACGACGCTCGATGCGCTCGGCTGCCTGAGCGGCCGCGCACCGCGCGTTGCGCCGTCATCGCGCTGACAATGCGGCCGCGTCGATCCCGAGCCGCTCTCGCAAGCCCGTCCAGCCGCGCGGCGTGACCTGTATCTCGCGTGACGCCGCGACGCGCCGCAGCCATCCGCGCTCGCACAGGCAGCGCATCAGCTGCGCGCCGAGCGGGCCCGCCAGATGATGCTGCCGCTCGGTCGAATCGAGGCATTGGGTCGCGACGCCTCGCCGGCCCGCCGTCAAGCCGTCGACCTCCACGCCCAGTTCGGAAAACCACGCGCGCCCCGACGGCGTGACGTCGAAGCGCTTGTCCGGCGCGGCTGCGAGCAGGCCGAGCGCCTGCATCCGCTGCGTCATCGCGACGCCCACGCGCCCCGCGAGATGGTCGTAGCAGCAGCGCGCGAATTGCAGACGCCGCATGCCCGCGCGCGGACGCGGCGGCAGCGGACGCCGCGTCTCGATCGCGGCGAGACTTTCGAGCGCGAACGCGACCTGCAGGCTCGACAACCGATAGTAGCGATGCCGCCCTTCCGATTCGACGGCGAGCAACTCGCCGTCCACGAGCTTGCGCAGGTGCGAGCTCGCCGTCTGCGGGCTCACGCCGGCCACGCGCGCAAGCTCGCCCGCCGGCCGCGCGCGGCCGTCCAGAAGGCTCACGAGAATCGCGAGACGCGCCGGGTCGGCGATCAGGAACGCGGATGTGACGATGTTCGCTTGAGCTTCCATGGGAGATCCGTCGAATCGAGCGGTGTCGACGAAGATAGCACCGCCCGGCCGCCGACGCTTCGATGCGCGTCGAAACATCCGGCGCACCGGCGCGGCTACGCTTGACGAACCTTCCCGTCGCCGCCTTCGCCAAGGAGCCCGAAATGACCGACACGACGCCTGCAGAGATCCGACACATCCACGCCGCATGGCACGACGCCGTCGTGCGCCGCGACCTCGACGCGCTGATGGCGCTCTACGCGCCCGACGCGATACTCGAGACGCCGCTGATCGTCGCCGTGCTGCGCGAGCGCCCCGACGGAGTGCTTCAGGGCAGCGCGGCGATCCGCGCGTTCTTCGAAGCGGGATTCCGGCAACTGCCGAACGAGCTTGCACGCTGGCACCGCACCGATACGTTCTTCACGAACGGCCGGCAATTGATCTGGGAATATCCCCGCGAAACGCCGCAAGGCGATCAGATCGACCTGATCGAATCGATCGACGTCGCCGGCGGGCGCATCGCGCGCCACCGGGTCTACTGGGGCTGGGCCGGATTCAACGCGCTCGTCGCGGCGATGAAGCGCGCCGAATCGGCCGCGTGACGCGGCAAGCTTCGGCAAGAGAAAAAGACGAAAAAGGACCGCACGCCGCGCGGCCGTGCGGTACGTGCCGCCGCGTCCGGGCGCAAGCGCGCATCCGCCGCCGGCTCACCGGCACGGCGGCGGATTGGAGCGCGCGGCCCGGGCGGGCTCGACACACGCACCCGCCGGCCGATGCAACACCGACACGCATCGGCCGTTCCGTCGGCGCTACGCTTGACGCGGCGCGTCGACGGGCGGCGTGCCGTCGTGAAAAAGCGTCTTCAGCTGCGCGCGCAATTCCGGCGAATCGGTATGACGATGAACCGTGACCGCGTGCTGCACGGCGGCCTCCATCAATTCGTCATCCGAATCGGCGGACAGCGCGACGGTGCAGTGCATTTCGCTCGGAAACTCCCGGCAATCGATGTATTTGCGAGCCATGACGCCCTCCTCGCATGTGATCTGAAGCCAACCTGACGATCGATCTTCCCCCGGGGCAATCGCTTCGGAAACGACGATGACGCGCATCGAACGAAGTGATGGTTGGATTCTAGGTCACGGCGAAACGGTTCGTTAGGCTAACCGATGAAGAACGCGAACGCGCGGCGCACCGCGCGCCCTCGCGGCATTCGCCGCCGTCCCGACGGCCCGCTCCTCGCGCGCGCTCGCAACGCATGACGCAACCGCGCCGCGTCATTCGTGCGGCGGCAGGTAATCCATCTGGAATTCGTCGTACAAGCGATAGATCAGTTCGAGCATTGCGCGGATGTCCTCCGATTCGTCGAGCATCCGCGTGCTCATGATGATCGGCGACACGAGATTCGAATCGTCGAGCTCCTTGTAGCCGACGTCGTCGCGCTTGAGCCCGTACACGCTGTGCGGCACGACCGATACGCCCTCGCCCGCCGCGACGAGCCCGAGCGCGATCTGCAGCTCGCGCGTCTCGTAGATCCGGCGCGGCTTCAGCGCGCGATCGTGAAACGCGGCGAGCACCTGGTCCGCGTAGCTCGGCCGCGGCGTCTTCGGAAAGATGATCAGCGTCTCGTTGACGAGATCGTGCAGCGACAGCACCGGCTTCGCCGCTTCGAGCGGATGCCCGAGCGGCAGCGCGACGATCATCCGCTCCTCGCGCAACACGATGCGCCGCACGCTCGGGTCTTCGTGGCGAATGCGGCCGAAGCCGACGTCGATCCTCCCCTCCTTCAACGCCTTGATCTGATCCATCGTCGACATCTCGTGCAGGCTCAGCTCGACCTCGCCGTATTCGTCGCGAAAGCGGCGGATGATTCTCGGCAGCATCCCATACAGCGTCGAGCCGACATAGCCGACCGACAGCGCGCGCTCGATCTTGCCGATGCGCTTCGTCATCGATTCGAGCTCGGCCGTCTGCGCGAGCAGTTGCACCGCGTGCGAATAGAAGAAGCGTCCCGCATCGGTCATCTTCAGCGGCCGGGCGTGCCGCTCGAACAGCATCACGCCGAGCGCGTCCTCGAGCTGCTGGATCTGCCGGCTCAGCGGCGGCTGCGCGATGTGCAGGCGCTCGGCCGCGCGCGTGAAATTCTGCTCCTCCGCGACCGCGACGAAGTAGCGCAAGTGCCGCAGTTCCATCTTCATACCTCGTGGATATCGATCCGATACTCAATCGGTGTTGGACGCACCGTTTTGCCGGCAACTATCCTCAATCTGACCGCGTTGTCGTCAAGCACTATACCTGCGAAGCATCGCAGGTTCATCCGGGTTTTCCGCACGACGCGCATTGCGGCGCAGCGACGGACCGCTCGTCCGGACGCACGCCGGCCACGAACAGAGCCCATCAGGAGACGCCCCCCATGATCCCGATCTACCCGGATCGTCACCCGACGCTGCGATGCATCGACGACTTCCTCGTCGAGGACAAGGCGCACGGCGACTACCGCCTGCACCGCAGCGCGTTCACCGACGAGATGCTGTTCGAGCTGGAGATGAAGCACATCTTCGAAGGCAACTGGATCTATCTCGCGCACGAGAGCCAGATCCCGAACGCGAACGACTATTACACGACCACCATCGGCCGCCAGCCGATCGTGATCGCGCGCAACCGCCAGGGCGAGCTGAACGCGTTCGTCAACGCGTGCACGCATCGCGGCGCGATGCTGTGCCGGCACAAGCGCGGCAATCGCGCGAGCTACACGTGCCCGTTCCACGGCTGGACGTTCAGCAACAGCGGCAAGCTGCTCAAAGTGAAGGACCCCGAAGGAGCCGGCTATCCGGACTGCTTCAATCGCGACGGCTCGCACGATCTGAAGAAGATCGCGCGCTTCGAGAACTACCGCGGCTTCCTGTTCGGCAGCCTGAATCCGGACGTCGAGCCGCTCGCCGCGTATCTCGGCGACGCCGCGCGCATCGTCGACATGATCGCCGACCAGTCGGCGGACGGCCTCGAAGTGCTGCGCGGCGCGTCGACGTACACGTACGAAGGCAACTGGAAGCTCACCGCCGAGAACGGCGCGGACGGCTATCACGTGTCGGCCGTGCACTGGAATTACGCGGCGACCGTCAATCACCGCAAGACGGATGCGCAGCACGAAGACGCGATCCGCGCGATGGACGCGGGCAAATGGGGCCGCCAGGGCGGCGGCTTCTACGCGTTCGATCACGGCCACATGCTGCTGTGGACTCGCTGGGCGAACCCGGAGGACAGGCCGAACTTCGATCGCCGCGACGAATTCGCCGCGCGCTGCGGCGGCGACATCGCCGACTGGATGATCCGGAACTCGCGCAACCTGTGCCTGTACCCGAACGTCTATCTGATGGACCAGTTCGGCTCGCAGATTCGCGTGCTGCGGCCGCTCGCCGTCAATCGCACCGAGGTCACGATCTACTGCATCGCGCCGAAGGGCGAAGCGCCCGACGCGCGCGCGCGCCGCATCCGCCAGTACGAGGATTTCTTCAACGCGAGCGGGATGGCGACGCCCGACGATCTCGAGGAATTCCGCGCGTGCCAGCAAGGCTATGCAGGCCGCGCGGTCGAATGGAACGACATGTGCCGCGGCGCCGCGCACTGGATCGAAGGCCCCGACGAAGCCGCGCGCAAGATCGGCATCCGTCCGCTGCTGAGCGGCGTGAAGACCGAGGACGAAGGGCTGTACACGGTCCAGCACCGCTACTGGATCTCGACGATGAAGCAGGCGCTCGCCGCCGAAAGGAGCCGCGCATGAAGACGATCGACATCGCGGACATCCGCGCGTTCCTCTACCGCGAATGCCGGCTGCTCGACGACAAGGCATGGGACGCGTGGCTCGACTGCTATCACCCGGAGGTCGTGTTCTGGATGCCGTCGTGGGACGACTCGGACGAGCTCGTCACCGATCCGCAGCGCGAGATCTCGCTGATCTACTATCCGAACCGGCAGGGGCTCGAGGATCGCGTGTTCCGCATCAAGACCGAGCGCTCGAGCGCGACGATGCCCGATACGCGCACGAGCCACAACGTCGCGAACGTCGAGCGCGAAAGCATCGAGGGCGACGTGCACATCGTGAGATTCAACTGGCACACGCTCAGCTATCGCTACAAGACGGTGTCGAGCTACTTCGGAACGTCGCGCTACGCGATCGACTTCTCAGGCGACGCACCGAAGATCGTCAGCAAGTACGTCATCCTGAAGAACGACTACATCAACCAGCTGATCGACATCTATCACATCTAGCCGGCCGCGCGCCGCACGCCGCTCGCCGCGTCGCGCCCGAGGAACGCATCATGGAACACCGCATCGCTCTCCAGTTCGAAGACGGCGTCACCCGCTTCATCACGTGCCGCGACGGCGAAACGCTCGCCGACGCCGCGTATCGCCAGCAGGTCAACCTCCCGCTCGATTGCCGCGACGGCGCGTGCGGCACCTGCCGCTGCCGCTGCGAATCGGGCGACTACGACCTGCCCGAATCGAGCTACATCGAAGACGCGCTCACGGCCGACGACGCCGCCCGGCGCTACGTGCTCGCGTGCCAGACGCGCCCGCGCGCCGATTGCGTGATCGACGTGCCCGCGTCGTCGGCCGCATGCAAGACGAGCGCCGTGCGCCACGAGGGCACGCTCGCGTCGATCGAGCGGCTGTCGGCATCGACGATCCGCTTTGCGATCGACGTCGACGAGCCCGCGAAGCTCGCGTTTCTCGCGGGCCAGTACGTGAACGTCGAGATTCCCGGCGCGGGCGCGACGCGCTCGTACTCGTTCAGCTCGCGGCCTGGCGACGCGCGCGTGTCGTTTCTCGTGCGCAACGTGCCGGGCGGACGGATGAGCCGCTATCTCGTCGACGAAGCCGCGCCCGGCCAGCGCATCGCGTTCTCCGGGCCGCACGGCAGCTTCTATCTGCGCGACGCCGCGCGGCCCGCGCTTTTTCTCGCGGGCGGCACCGGCATCGCGCCGTTCCTGTCGATGCTCGACGTGCGCGCGACGCGCGACGGCGCGCCGCCCGTGCGGCTCGTCTACGGCGTCACGCGCGACGACGATCTCGTCGCGCTCGATCGCATCGGCGAAATCGGGCGCCGCCTCGCCGGCTTCGAGTACCGGACCTGCGTCGCGGACGATGCGAGCGCGCATCCGCGCAAGGGCTACGTGACCGCGCACGTCGAACCCGAGTGGCTGAACGGCGGCGACGTCGACATCTACCTGTGCGGCCCCGTGCCGATGGTCGACGCGGTGCAGACGTGGCTGCGCGAGCGCGGCGTCACGCCGACCAATCTGTACTTCGAAAGATTCTCGTCGAGCAGCGGATCATGAATCGCCAACATGCACCCGGCCGCTTCGGCGGCAAAGTAACGGTCGTCACGGGCGCCGCGCAAGGCATCGGGCGCGGCGTCGCATTGCGCGCGTCGCGGGAAGGCGCAACGACGGTGCTCGTCGATCGCGCGGAATTCGTGCATGACGTCGCGGCCGAAATCGCGGCCGAAGGCGGCCGCGCGCTCGCCGTCGTCGCCGACCTCGAAACGTACGCGGGCGCGGAAGCGATGGCGCGCGCGGCCGTCGACGCGTTCGGCGCGATCGACGTGCTCGTCAACAACGTCGGCGGCACGATCTGGACGAAACCGTTCGATCGCTACGACATCGCGCAGATCGAGGCGGAAATCCGCCGCTCGCTGTTCCCGACGCTGTGGTGCTGCCGCGCGGTGCTGCCCGGCATGATCGAGCGCGGCCGGGGCGCGATCGTCAACGTGTCGTCGATCGCGACGCGCAGCATTCATCGCGTGCCGTACGCGGCGGCGAAAGGCGGCGTCAACGCGTTGACCGCGAGTCTCGCGTTCGAGCATGCGGCGCACGGTGTGCGCGTGAACGCGGTCGCCGCCGGCGGCACCGACGCGCCGCCGCGCAAGACGCCGCGCAACGCCGAACCGCAAGGCGACGACGACGCGCGCTGGTATCGCGCGATCGTCGACCAGACCCTGTCGTCGAGCCTGATGCACCGATACGGAACGATCGACGAGCAAGTCGCCGCGATTCTGTTTCTCGCATCGGACGAAGCGTCGTACATCACCGGCTCGGTGCTGCCCGTCGGCGGCGGTGATCAGGGTTGAGCGCCGCGTGCGTGCGCACGCGTGCGTTTGCGTGCGTTTGCGCACGCGTATGAACGCTGCGGAATTTCATGCGCGAACTCGCGGCGCCGCGCGCACGAATTCCGCTACGTCGTCGAGCACCGGCAGAAAGCGCCGCATCGGCAAGCCCAGTGCGCCGACGAGCAGCGCATGCCCGATGCGCGGATAGAGCCTGACCTGCACCGCGCCGCCCGCGGCGGCGACGCGCGCAGCGAACCGCGCCGTGTTGCCCGGCCTCACCGTCGCGTCGTTTAGGCCCGATACGAGCAGCATCGGCGGCTCGCTGCCATCGACGAAGCGGATCGGCTGGCTCGCGTCGCGCACGGGCTCGGGAAAAATCCGCATCAGCGTCGCGTCGGCGAGCGGCAGGAAATCGTACGGACCGGCGAGCCCGACCACGCCCGCAAGATCGCGCTTGCCCAGACCGTGCGCATCGAGAAAGCGGCCGTCGGTCGCGAGCAGCGCCGCGATCTGCGCACCCGCCGAGTGACCCGCGACGTACACGCGGCGCGGGTCCGCGCCGAGCTCGGCGGCATGATCGCGCGCCCAGCGCACCGCCGCGGCTGCGTCTTCGACGAAGTCCGGAAACACCGCGCCCGGATACAACCGATAGTCGGGAATCGCGACGACGCAGCCGCGCGACGCGAACGCCTCGCCGACGAACCGGTAATCGCCGCGCCGGCCGCTCTGCCAGCTGCCGCCATAGAAGAACACGACGAGCGGCTTGCCGTCGCCGCACGTGCGCGCGCCGCGTCCGGCCGGCAAATAGACGTCGAGCGAACGGCGCGGCCCCGCACCGTAGACGATGTCGAAACGGCCGACAAACGTCGCGCGGCGAGCCGCCGCGTTCAGTACGACCAACGGATTGCGGCCGGCCCACACGCCGAGCGTCACGGCCGATCCGATCAACATCATCCCTGCCAGCATCGCCTGCTCCTCGGTTACTCGAACGACGACGCGCGCATCGCGCGCCGCCATATCGGCGCGCGCACGCAACATTCAAACGCTTCGAACGCGCGCGGCGCATTGCCGCGCAGCCGCGCCGCATTCGATCCACACGCCTTTCCGTTGCGAGAATCGTCTTCCCTGAAAAACCGGTAAACGATAAAGCGGCCAAATAGTCGATTCGTAGAGTGTCGTCTCGGTATTGCGAGACTCGCTCGCTCCGCACCCACACCGGCGATGGCCGTGTGCAATGCGCTCGTCAAACCTCGCCGCGCTGCCGCGCGAGTTCGACGGCGGCGGCCTGATCCGGCGCCGCGCCGATTCCGACGACGGCCGCAAAGGCCGCATGTCGCCGACCGCGAGCGGCGAGCGGCGAGCGCCACGTTCGCTCGCGCGACGTTCGCGATGCGCCACGCACGCCGTCGAGCATCAAAACAAAAGCGACGGGCAACGTGAACAAAAAAAGCGGCCGGCCCGATGCCGGGCCGGCCGCTCGTCGACATTGCAGCGAGCGTCGCGCGGCGAGCGCGCGACGCGATGCATTACGAAGCCGCTTCGGGGCTCGACGGCACGCGCACGGCCGCCGCCTCGCGCGCTTCGCGCGCCGCCGCGCGCTCGTGCTCGGCGACCCACGACGCGATGTCCATCTCTTCGAAGCGAACGAAGCGCGTCTTGTGAACGAGCCGGTAGCCGAACCACACGACGAGGAAGAGCGGAATGCCGACGTAGGTCGCGAGCACGCCGACCCAGTCGATCTTGTTCGCGAGGAACGCCTGATAGTCCTGGCCGAGCGCGATCACGATGCACAGCGCGAACGCGAAAATCGGGCCGTACGGATACAGGTTCGACTGATACGGCAGCTGATCGATCGAGAAGCCCTGCCGAACGAAGCCCTTGCGAAACCGATAGTGGCTGAGCGCGATGCCGAGCCACGCGATGAAGCCCGTCATTCCCGACGTGTTCAGGAGCCACAGATAAACCGTCTTGTCGCCGTACAGCGACGACAGGAAGCACAGCGCGCCCACCGCGGTCGTCGCGTACAGCGCGTTGCGCGGCACGCCGCCCGCCGACAGCTTCGCGAACAGCTTCGGCGCACGGCCTTCGGTCGCGAGGTTGTAGAGCATCCGCGTCGACGCGTACATTCCCGAGTTGCCCGCCGACAGCACGGCGGTCAGGATCACCGCGTTCATCACGCCCGCGGCGAACGCGAGGCCCGCATGACGGAACACGAGCGTGAACGGGCTCACGCCGACGTCGGTCACGTCGCTCTTCAGCAGGCTCGGATCGGTATAAGGAACCAGCACGCCGATCACGAAAATCGCCAGCACGTAGAACAGCAGGATGCGCCAGAACACCTGACGCACCGCGCGCGGGATCGTCGTGCGCGGGTTTTCCGATTCGCCGGCGGCGACGCCGATCAGCTCGGTGCCCTGGAACGAGAAGCCGGCGATCATCGCGACGCCCATCATCGCGGGCAGGCCGCCCGCGAACGGCGCGTCGCCGATCGTGAAGTTGCTCCAGCCGTTGCTCGGGCCGCCCTTCAGGATGCCGAAGATCATCAGCAGCCCGACGCCGATGAACGCGAGCACGGTGACGACCTTGATCAGCGCGAACCAGTATTCGGCCTCGCCGAAGCCGCGCACGGTCAGCACATTGAGGAGGAACATCACGCCGAGGAACGCGGCGCTCCACCAGACCCCCGGCACGTCGGGAAACCAGTAATGCATGACGAGCTGCGCGGCGACGAGCTCGACCGCGATCGTCACCGCCCAGTTGTACCAGTAGTTCCAGCCGAGCGCGAAACCGAAACCCTCTTCGACGTATTTCGCGCCGTAAGTCGCGAACGAGCCGGACACCGGCATGAACGCGGCCATCTCGCCCAGGCTCATCATCAGGCAGTAGACCATCACGCCGATCAGCAGGTACGCGAGCATCGCGCCGCCGGGGCCCGCCTGCGAGATCGACGCGCCGGACGCGACGAAGAGCCCCGTGCCGATCGAGCCGCCGATCGCGATCATCGTCAGGTGACGGGCTTTCAGGCTGCGGCGCAGCTCGGGAGGTTTCGATTGTGCGGTTGAACGGTCGGAATTCGGGTGTGGTGACATAAAGGGCTGGCAAGGAGCGGCGGGCGACGGTTCGACGCCGCGCCGGGCAGGACGCCGGATTCGGCGCGTCCCCGGGACGATCTGCGGCGCGCCGCCCGGTGCCAACCGGGCGCGCCGCGCCACACGCATTTTTTGCGCAGCGCGGATTCTACCCGATTCATCAGAGCACGCCTGCAACACGGCGTGCTGCGACGCGCAAGATAACCGCCGGCAAAACGCTTTGCCGATCAATGGGTTGCGCGCAGAACGCGGTGCATCGGGGCGCGCCGCCGCGCGTCGCGAGCCGGCGCGCCCCGATGCACCGCGTCATCGAAAAATATGATGAATCCGAAAACGCCCGGTATTCGCTGCGGTGCGGCACGCCGCGGCGGACAACGGACCATGCACCGCGAACGGCGCACGCGTGCGGCGGCGGCGCCCGAAAAACGGAAGGGCCGCTCGTAGCGGCCCTTCTCTTCTCCCTGATTTGCCTGCTTATCCTGCCTTACAGCGCTGCGTTACAGCGCTGCGTTACATCGCGATCGCGGCCTCACACCGCCTGCGGCACCGGATGCAGCGGCACCCGGCGCGGCGCGGCCTTCGCCGCCTGGCGCGCGTTGCTCGCGTCGATCTCGGCGATCAGATCGTCGAGACGCTCGAGGTGCACGCTGTTGTCGTGATCCCACGGATGGAAGCCCGGGCGGAAGTAGTCGATCCATTCGCGCGCGATCAGCGCGAAGATGCCGTTCTTCGGGCCCCACAGATACTTGACCAGCTTGCCGATGCCGAGGCCCTTGCCGATGCGGCGGCGATGCGAGATCAGCAAGCGCGTGTTGAAATCGAACAGCGTCGCCCAGAACACGACCGTGACGAGCATCATCATGCTCGTGCGCAGCAGGTAGCTCTTCAGGCTCGGCTTCATCACGGTGCGCCACACGTCGTATGCGACCGCCTTGTGCTCGGTTTCCTCCATCGAGTGCCACATCCACATCTGGCGGTAGCCGTCGACTTCGCTGGTGGTGATGCGGTTCGCGAGCACGAGGCCCGTGAACATCGCGGTGTAGTGCTCGAGCGCCATCGTGATCGCGAGCTGCATCGAATTCGGCAGCGCTTTCTTGAACCAGCCGAGCACCGTCCACAGGCGCTTGTCGAGCTTGTGCGCGGGCATGCCCGCCGCCTGCAGCAGATCGTTGAACTCGACGTGCTCGCGCGTGTGCATCGCTTCCTGGCCGATGAAGCCCGCGATGTCGCGCTTCAGATTCGGCTCCTCGACCCGGTCGCGATAGTTGCGCACCGAATCCATGAAGAAGCGCTCGCCCGCCGGAAACAGCAGCGACAGCGCGTTGAACAGATGCGTCACGCCCACGCCCTCGGTGTGCCAGTCGCAGATGCGGTCGGGCGGCAGGGCGAAGCGAATATCGCGACGAACAATAGCATTCACGGTGTTTGTCTCCAGGTCCCGTCATGGGACGTCGGTGCGACTCGATGCAACGCCCCCGATGGTTCGATTTGGGAATTGGGGCGTGGTCGCAATCTCACATCAAACCATCAATCAACGTTACATTGATGGATGTCATCATAGAAGACGATCCAAGTCCGCGCAAGAACGACTTCACGCAAAAAACACATTCTTCGTTGCGGAATTTCCCTTACCCGCGTGCGCAAGCCCCCGTGCGCGCGGCTTGCGCGGCTCGCGACGACGCCCGAGCGTCTCCTTCAAACGGCGCGCGGGCACACCGGGCATTCGCGTCGGCCGCATGCGGCATGGCGACGTTCGCCGCTTGCTTCGGCAATCGCGAAGGCTTTCGTCGCAGCGCACAAGCTGCATCGCACCAAGCCCCGGATTCGCGGCTCGGAAGATGCTGCTCTTCGCTCGCAGGCATTCTCCCGTTCGCGTCGGCACTGTATTCGCCGCGTTGCAGCACGACGCCGCGCATCGCGATGCCGGCGCAGGCGGCGCTCGCCCAAGAGGCGATGCGCGAGCAGCGCGCCGACGCGCGCATCGGCCCATGCCCCTTTTTCGCCGCATGCGCGCGATGCGTGGCCGCGCAGATTGATCCACGTCAGCAATGCGCGCGACGCGTGTAGTGCAATGAACGCATCGGACATCGCACGTTTCCCTAGGGGGTCTCATGAAACTCACGTTCCTCGGCGCGACGGAAACCGTCACGGGCTCGAAGTATCTGCTCGAGGACGGCGGGACACGCGTCCTGATCGACTGCGGGCTGTTCCAGGGCACGAAGAACCTGCGGCTGCGCAACTGGAGCCCGCTGCCCGTGCCCGCCGATTCGATCGACGCCGTCGTGCTCACGCATGCGCATCTCGACCACAGCGGCTATCTGCCCGTGCTCGTGCGCGAAGGCTTCCGCGGGCCGGTCTATTGCACGCACGGCACGGCGGAGCTCTGCGAGATCATGCTGACGGACAGCGCACGGCTCCTCGAGGAAGAAGCCGAGTTCGCGAACCGCCACGGCTACTCGAAGCACCATCCGGCGTTGCCGCTCTACACCACCGACGACGCGCAGCGCGCGCTCCAGCGTCTCGCGCCGCGCGAATTCGACGCGCCGACGCCGCTCGCGGGCGGCCTGCACTTCCGCTTCCTGCCGGCCGGGCACATTCTCGGCGCGGCGAGCGTCGTCGTCTGCTGGCGGCACACGCTGCTCGCGTTCTCCGGCGATCTTGGCCGCGCGCACGATCCGATCATGCGCGCGCCCGTGCCGCCCGTTCATGCGGACTATCTCGTCGTCGAGTCGACGTACGGCGACCGGCTGCACGACACGAGCGATCCCGAAGCCGAGCTCGCCGACGTGTTCTCGAAGACGTTCGCGCGCGGCGGCGTGGTCGTGATGCCGTGCTTCACCGTCGGGCGCGCGCAGGAGGTCCTGTATTACATCGCACAACTGAAAAAGACCGGACGGATGCCGCACGTGCCCGTGTTTCTCGACAGCCCGATGGCGACGAGCGTCACCGAGATCTACCAGCGGCGGCTCTCCGATCACCGGCTCACGATGTCCGACGCGGACGCGATCAGCCACGCGGCGGTGATGGTCCGCACGGTCGAGCAGTCGAAGGCGATCGCCGACCACAACGGGCCGATGGTCATCATCGCGGGCAGCGGAATGGCCACGGGCGGCCGCGTGCTGTATCACCTCGAGCGCTACGCGCCCGACAGCCGCAACACGATCCTGCTCGTCGGGTATCAGGCGGCGGGCACGCGCGGCGCGGCGCTCGCCGCGCACGAACCGACGCTGAAAATCCACGGCGAATACGTGCGCGTGCGCGCGCAGGTCGAAATGATCTCGTCGCTGTCCGCGCATGCGGACTATGGCGAGATCCTCGGATGGCTCGGCGCGCAGTCGAGGGCGCCCGTGCGCACGTTCGTCACGCACGGCGAGCCCGCGGCGGCCGATGCGCTGCGGCGGCGGATCGAGGAATCGCTGCACTGGCGCTGCGAAGTGCCGTCGTATCTCGAATCGATCGAGCTGGAAGACACGCCCGCGCGAACGACGTGAGTGCGACGAGGCAAACGCAACGCCGGACACGTGGCCATCTCCGGCGCATCGGAATGCGCAACGCTTCGGGGGAATCGGCCGGATACCGGGCGGCGTGCGCCGATTCGTAGGCGCCGGCGTAACGAATCGGCTGACGAATGCCGTGCGGGAGACACGTCTGCGGCAAGATCAAGCGCCGATGTTTCGGCTCCCTGAACGATCGCGCGAATCGATCGCGCGATCGTGCCGCGAAGTGATCTCAACCCGGCTCGGCGCCGCCGCCGGATGTCGAGCAACGCGGAAACGAAGCATGCGAGCGTTGCCGTCATGCAAGGCAACGCGCCGCACGAAAGAGGCGTTCGCCGCCGCTGCGCACAACGCCGGCGGCCGCGCCTCCACCGCCTCGACTCGGCGGGCGCCGACTTCGCGCGGCGGACGCCGGCGCGGCCACGATCAGCACATGTGCATCCCGCCGTTGATCGCGAGATCGGCGCCGGTGACGAACGCGGCGTCGTCCGAGCACAGGAACGCGATGAGCGCGGCCACTTCGTCGGGCCGCCCAAGCCGGCCGACCGGAATCTGCGGAAGAATCTTCGCTTCGAGCACGTCCTGCGGCACCGCTTCGACCATCGCGGTCGCGAGATAGCCGGGCGACACGGTGTTGACCGTGATCCCGCGTTTCGCCGTCTCGAGCGCGAGCGTCTTCGTGAAGCCGTGGATGCCCGCCTTCGCCGACGCGTAGTTCGCCTGACCGAACGCGCCGCGCGAGCCGTTCACCGATCCGATGTTGACGATGCGCCCGAAGCGCCGCTCGACCATGCCGGCGATGAACTGTTTCGTCACATTGAACATCGCGTCGAGATCGGTTCGCATCACGGCGTCCCAGTCGCCCTTCGTCATCTTCAGGAACGTCGCGTCGCGCGTGATTCCCGCATTGTTGATCAGCACGTCGACCTTGCCGAAATCCGCGAGCACCTTTTCCGCGCACCGCTCGCACGATTCGAAATCCGCGACGTCGACGCTGTACGCCTTGAAGTCGCGCCCGGCATCGCGCTCGTGCATGAGCCACGTCGACACATGATCGTTGCGCTCCGAATGCGACACCGCCACGGCCATGCCGGCGTCGTACAGCCGCCGACTCACCGCGGCGCCCAGCCCGCCCATACCGCCTGTCACGAACGCCACGCGTTTTGCTTCCATCACGGCCTCCCGATAAGATGCCCGGCGCGACATCGACGCCGCGCGGCCCGCGAGCGATGTCGCGCGGCCGCCATCCGGGCATGGGTTGAGAAATATGTTGCTTGCGGCTCGCGGCGAACGCGCGCACCGATTCATATGTGCGGCAACGTGTCGACGCCCGTTGCCGTGACGTTGCGTGTCGTCCCTCTACGCCATCGCGTTTTACTGTAAGCACGCACTCACGCGATCCGTTGACCTGAGTCAAACGGATGCACGGCACCGACGCACAGCCCTGCTGTAGGAAACGCCCTACAACGCTACGCTGATGCCTACCGGAAGTTCAACGTTCGACAGTATCGATGCGGCAATCCGCGTTGCATACTGACAAGCGTAGGGGTGGTCTTCGAATGATCATTCCGACCCGCGTTTCGTCGTCTATGCTCTTAGCGGGCGGGCTTGCCTCGGCTGATTCGGCAATCGCAACGAAACGACGGATTGCGCACGACGAGATGCAAGCCTCGCTCCCGGACGGCAGTTCCGGCCGTTTGCCATCGTCGTCCGGCATGCCGCGCAGCGCAGTCGCCCTTCTTCTCCGACGCCGCCGCGCAATGCGGCACTGCGTGCCGCGCCACGTGTCTGCGCGCTCGACCGTGCCAGTCGAGCCCGCCGCATGAAAGGAGCCGATTATGCTGACCGCCTCAGCCAATGAAGCCGCGCCCTCGTCCGTGCCGCAACGGCCCGTGTTGCAGTTGCATCCCGTTGCGGCCGAGGACACGCCGAAGCAGCCGGCGACGCGCTGCTCGACCTGCGCGACACGCAACGTGTGCATGCCGGCCAGCCTCACGCCGAGCGAGCTCGCCCGGCTCGACGCAATGGTGTGCACGACGCGCCACGTCAAACGCGGCGAAGCATTGTTTCGCACGCACGATACGTTTCAGAGCATCTATGCGGTGCGCACCGGCTCGTTCAAGACGGTCGTCATGCATCGCGACGGCCGCGAGCAGGTGACGGGCTTTCAGATCGTCGGCGAAACGCTCGGTCTCGACGGTGTATGCGGCGGCCGCCACAACAGCGATGCGATCGCGCTCGAGGACAGTACCGTCTGCATCATCCCGTTCGCGCAGCTCGAAGCGGTGTGTCGCGAAGTCAAGCCGATGCAGCACCACGTACATCAGTTGATGAGCGGCGAGATCGTCCGCGAATCGAGCCTGATGATGCTGCTGGGCACGATGACGGCCGAGCAGCGCGTCGCCGCGTTCCTGCTCAACATCTCCGAGCGTTTCCAGAAACGCGGCTATTCGGCGTCGGAGTTCAATCTTCGGATGACGCGCGAGGAAATCGGCTGCTATCTCGGGATGAAGCTCGAAACCGTCAGCCGGATGCTGTCGAAGTTCCAGCGCGACAAGCTGATCGCGCCGCGCGGCAAGCAGATTCGCATCACCGATCCGCAGGGGCTCGCGCGCGTGTGACGCGTCGCCTGCGCGGCGCACGCCCGAAGCCTGAAGCCGCGCGCGCATCTTCGATGAAGCCGCTTGCTTCGCGGCGGGAGCGGTGCGCCCGTGCGCCGCGCACGGACGCCGCTTGATTCAGCGCATCGTCAGCACCGCCGCGCCCGTCAGGCGCCCCGAGCGCAGATCGTCGAGCGCCTGGTTCGCTTGCGCGAGCGGATACGGCGTCGCCTCCACGTCGAGCTGCACGTCGTTCGCGATCCGCATGAATTCCGCCGCATCGTCGCGCGTCAGGTTCGCGACCGACACGATCCGCCGCTCTCCCCACAGCAGGTCGTACGAAAACGACGGAATGTCCGACATGTGAATTCCGCCGCACACGACGACGCCGCCCTTCGCGACCGCCGCGAGCGCGGCCGGCACGAGCGCGCCGACCGACGCGAAGATCAGCGCGGCGTCGAGCGGCTCGGGCGCGGCTTCGTCGCTGCCGCCCGCCCATGCCGCGCCGAGCCGGCGCGCGAGCTGCTGCGCCGGGACATCGCCGGGGCGCGTGAACGCGTAGACCGTGCGCCCCTGGAAACGCGCGACCTGCGCGACGAGATGCGCGGCCGCGCCGAAACCGTACAGGCCGATGCGGCGCGCGGGGCCCGCCATCTTCAGCGTCCGGTAGCCGATGAGGCCCGCGCACAGCAGCGGCGCCGCGTGGACGTCGTCGTAGCGGCTCGGCAAGTGCACGCAGAAGCGCGCGTCGGCGACCGTGCGCTCCGCGTAGCCGCCGTCGATCGTGTAGCCGGTGAAGCCGGGGGCGTCGCACAGGTTCTCGCGGCCGCTCTTGCAGTACATGCAGTGGCCGCATGCGCGGCCGAGCCACGGCACGCCGACGCGATCGCCGATCGCGAAGCCCGCCGCGCCCGCGCCGAGCGCGGCCACCGTGCCGACGATCTCGTGGCCCGGAATCACCGGCCGCTTCGGATCGCGCAAGTCGCCGTCGACGACGTGCAGATCGGTCCGGCATACGCCGCACGCGTGCACGTCGATCAGCAACTCGCCCGACGCCGGCCTCGGATCGGGCAGCTCCGCCTCGCGCAGCCGCGGCGCGCCGCCGTCGAACACCATCGCGCGCATCAACGCGCTCCCGAGCGCCGCGCATGCGCGGCGTCCGCCGCCCGCGCGTGCGAGGCGAGGCGTTCGCGCACGCGCCTGATCGCGATCACGCGCAGGTAGTCGTGAACGCGCGCGCCGTCCGCAAGGCGCGCGATTTCGTCATCGAGCATGTGCATCAACTCTCCCTCCGTGATCGAGCGCCGCCGCGCGGCGGCGAGCAGCGAATCGAAAAGCATGTCGTGGTGCATGATGCGTGTCCCTGTGCGTCGTCGAATCCGTTGGTGTCCATCGGTTCCAGCGTAGGTGCATCGTCATCGATTGAACCCCCGCGGCACGAGGGCGGCTTGACCTGGGTCAAGCGTCGCCGGTTCGCGGCCGCGCCGACGCGCGGACACGCGGACACGCGGACACGCGGACACGCCTTGCGCCGGCACGCGCCGACGCAAGCACACAGCACGCGACGCGCGCGCTGCGCGGCGCGCCGTCATCGACCTGCCGCGACAATTTCGCCCGGATCGCATTGACCTGCATCAATGGTCGCGCCCCGTCGCCGCTTAGACTGGAATCGAATCTCCGATCGAGGTACGCGCCATGTTGAACAGTCTGCCGAATCTTGCGCTGGCGTGCATGCTGGGCGCGGTCTGCATCGGCGCGGCCGGCGATGTGCGGGCGCAAGTGCGCGAGCCGACCGAGCTCGTCGACCAGCAGCATTGCATGTTCTGCCACGCGCCGAACATGCCGTTCCTCGCGCCGTCGTTTCATCAGATCGCGGAGCGCTATCGCGACGTGCCGAATGCCGCCGAGATGCTCGAGCAGAAGCTGCGTCTCGGCGGGCGCGCGCACTGGGGCGACGCGCCGATGCCGACCGCGCCCGAGCGCGGCGGCCCGCTGTCGAAGGAAGACGCGCATACGTTGATCCAATGGGTCATGAGCCAGTAGCGCGGCGTCGCCGCGCACATTTTGCAAGGAGCCAGCCGTGCGCATCACCGTTCATCTCGATACGTTCGCGTCCGCCGATCCGGCCGCCTACGCGATCCTGTGGATCGACACGGCGGAGCGCAGGTGGTCGCGCGAAGGCCATGCGGGCGTCGAGCTGCCCGCATGGGGCAACGTCGTCTGCCGCGACGGCGCGACCCGCGTGACAGGCGCCGACGATTCGCATTCGCTGTGCGTGCTCGAAGGTCTCGACCTCGGCGCGAAGCACGGTCCGTTCGAAGGCGAGACGGGCGCGGCGCACTGGTATCGTCACGCGCACCACTCGCCCGTCGTCGGAGAGTGGCACGTGCAGTGCGTCGACGAAACCGCCGCGCCCGCCGAGCACGAGCTGTTCACGGGGCGCGAGGCATCCTGAGCGGACGGCGTCGCGCGGGCGGGAAGCGTCGCCCCGCGCGCGCCGATGTGTCCGTGCGGGACGCGCTCGGGGAATTTTCGGAGTCTTCGGGAGTCACCTGTTCGTCGCTTCGTCGCTTCGTCGCTTCGTCGCTTCGTCGCTTCGTCGCTTCGTCGCTTCGTCGCTTCGTCGCTTCGTCGCTTCGTCGCTTCGTCGCTTC
>NZ_JPWT01000114.1:0-24500 GCF_000773065.1 Burkholderia sp. ABCPW 111
GCCAACGCCAACGCCAACGCCAACGCCAACGCCAACGCCAACGCCAACGCCAACGCCAACGCCAACGCCAACGCCAACGCCAACGCCAACGCCAACGCGGCCGTTCGAACCGTTTCGTTAATCCGCCGGCACGTTCAGCCGAGCGTCAACCCGCCGTCGATGTGAATCACCTGCCCGGTGATGTGGCGCGCTTCATCGGAGAGTAGAAACGCGATCAGCGCCGCGACGTCGTCCGGCTCGGCGATGCGGCCAAGCGGCGTCGCCTGCGCCGCGCGCGTGCAGCATCATCGCGACGCCGGGCGCGGCGAGCCTGGCTGCGAGCGCCGCGCCGATCCCCGAGCCCGCGCCCGTGATCAGCACGACGCGCTCGCGCGCGCCGCTCACGCGGCGACTCTCGCTTCGTCGCGGCGCACGTCGAGCGTCTGCTCGTGGAACGACGCAACCGATTCGCGGTGCGCGATGCTGACGATCGCCGCCTTCGGCAGCCGCTCGTCGAAGAGCCGGTAGAGGCGCGCTTCGTTGTCGGCGTCGAGCGCGCTCGTCGCCTCGTCGAGGAACAGGTAATCGGGCTTGTGCAGCAGCACGCGCGCGCCCGCGAGGCGTTGCTGCTCGCCGGGCGACAGGATGCGCGTCCAGTGGCCCGTCTCGGCGAGCCGCTCGACGTAGTCGCCGAGGCCGCACGCGCGCAGCGCGTCGCGGCACGCGTCGTCGCTGAACGTGTCGACGGCCGACGGATACGCGAGCGCCGCCTTCAGCGTGCCGATCGGCAAATAGCTCTGCTGCGGAACGAACATCATCCGCGCGTCGACGGGCGCGTCGATCGCGCCGTCGCCGAACGGCCAGAGCCCCGCGAGCGCGCGCATCAGCGTGCTCTTGCCGGAGCCGGACGGCCCGCGCACGAGCCAGCGCGAGCCGGGCTCGATCGCGACGTCGCCGATCGACGTGAGCGCGGCGCCGTTCGGCAGCGCGAGCTTCAGGCCCGACGTCGTGATCTGCGGCGCGTCGACGTAGTGCAGGTTGATGCCGCCGCGCTCGGTCGCGGGCGACATCGCTTCCTTCAGATGCGACGCGCCCATCACGCGCTTGAATTCGCGCAGACGGTTGACGGTCGCGCGCCACTCGGCGAGCGTGCCGTAACTGTTGATGAACCACGAGAACGAGTCGCTGACGGTGCTGAACGCGCGGCTGATCTGGATCAGCACGCCGAACGTGAACGCGCCCGCGAAGTAGCGGGGTGCGGCGACCGCGATCGGAAAGAGGCTCGCGAGCTGCGCATAGAAGTTCAGCACGAACGTGAGGCGCTTCGTGTAGCGCATCACGCGCCACCAGTTTTCGCGGATTCGCTGAAACAGGTTCTGCTCGTGCGCGGTTTCGACGGGCTCGCCGTTGTAGAACGCGATCTGCTCGGCGTTCTCGCGGATGCGGATCAGGCTGAAGCGGAAGTCCGCCTCGACGCGCTGCTGCTGGTAGTTGATCGACACGAGCGGATGGCCGAAGCGGTGCATCACGTAGGAGCCCGCGATCGCGTAGATCATCGCGACCCACACCATGTAGCCGGGAATCGTGATCGCGTGGCCGCCGAGCGAGATCGTCGCCGCGCCGGCGATCGACCAGAGGATCGTCGCGAACGAGACCAGCGTGACGACCGTCGACAGCAGATCGAGCGACAGCGACAGCGTCGTCGACGCGAGCGATTGCAGGTCGTCCGCGATCCGCTGATCGGGGTTGTCGGCGAGCCGGTCGCGCTCGATCCGGTAGAAGTTGCGCTCGCCGAGCCATTCGTGCAGGAAGCGCGTCGTCAGCCACTGGCGCCAGCGGAAGCCGAGCATCTGGCGCAGATAGAGGCCGTACACCGCGAGGATGATGAACGCGAACGCGAGCACGGCGAACGTGATCAGCAGGCTCGGGAAGTCGCGCACGTCCTTCGATTGCAGCGCGTTGTAGAACGATGCGCTCCACGAGTTGATCCGCACGTTGATCCACACGAGCGTCAGGTTGATCGCGACGATCGTGACGAGCAGGCCCCACGCGACTTTCCACTCCTCGGAAACCCAATAGGGCTTGATGAGGCTCCACGTGGATACGGGAGGCGGGGATTGCGTCGGGCCGTCCGGGACGGGGGCGAGGACTTGCATCGATTGAGTCATGAGCTTCCTGATGTGAGGCCGGCGACGCCGGGCGGACAACCGGGCCGCGCCCGGCGCGTCCGTTCGGCGCCGCGCGCGGCGTGCGTGCCGCGGATTCTGGCGAGCGCGCCTTAAACGGCGCTTAATGCCGGGAACGGCACTGGCTCGGCGCCGCGGCGATGCTCGCTCGCGCGCCGTGCCCAGCGGGCATTGTGCCAGCGCCGCCGCGCGGCAGGCGAATTTGCCGCAGCGCGAGGTTTGCGGCCGTTTCCGCTTTTATGGTCTAATGACCGCCGACGAAACAGGGGTGCTTCGCGTGCCTCGGCCCTGCCGAATCGGCGTGGCCGGATGCGCGGCGAGGCTGAGAGAGACCCTTCGCACCCGATCCGGGTAATACCGGCGCGGGAAGTTTCCGATCCCGCCGGGCCATGCCCGCGCCGTCGCTTCGGCGAGCCGCGCGCATCGCGAGTCCCGGCCGGCCTCAGTCGCCGGTTTCGTCCTTTTGGGTGCGCATCTTCGCGCGTGACGGAAGGTATCGATGACCGTGCAATCTTCAGTTCTTTTGCTTCGCTGCGAGCCGTCGGCCGCGGCGGATTTCCCGGCTCCCGCTTCGAGCCGCTTTCATGTGACGAACACGACGGGCGGATGCGATGAACCTGCGTGCGTCTGAGCCCGATTTCGCGGTGCTGGGCGGCGGCCTCGTCGGCCGCCTGATCGCATGGCGTCTCGCGGGCGCGGGGCACCGCGTCGCGCTGTACGAGCGTGGCGACGCGGCAGGCTCGGGCTCCGCCGCGTGGGTCGCGGCGGCGATGCTCGCGCCGCTCGCCGAAGCGGCGAGCGCCGAGCGCTTCGTCACCGATCTCGGCGTCGCGTCGTTCGATCTCTGGCCGCGCTGGCTCGCGGAGCTGCCCGAACCCGTGTTCTTCCAGCGCAACGGCACGCTCGTCGTCTGGCATCACGCGGACCGCGCGGAAGCGCCGCTCTTCGAGCGTCGCGTGCGCGCGAACGCGAGCGCCGAGTTGCTCGACGGCGGCCTCGTCGCGCTCGCGGGCGCGCAGGTCGACGCGGCCGAGCCGGCGCTCGCCGGGCGCTTCGCGCACGGCCTGCTGCTGCCGCGCGAGGGCCAGCTCGACAATCGACAGGTGCTGCGCGCGCTCGCCGCGGGCCTTGCGGAGCGCGGCGTCGATGCGCACTGGAATACGGCGATCGAGCCGCAGGCGGCGCCCGCCGCGCGCATCACGATCGACTGCCGCGGGCTCGGCGCGAAGGCGCAGATGCCGACGCTGCGCGGCATCCGCGGAGAGGTCGCGCGTGTGCATGCGCCGGGCATCGGCCTCACGCGCCCCGTGCGGCTGCTGCACCCGCGCTATCCGCTCTATGTCGCGCCGAAGGAGAACGATCTTTACGTGATCGGCGCGACCGAGATCGAAGGCGAGGACATGTCGCCCGTCAGCGTGCGCTCCGCGCTCGAGCTGCTGAGCGCCGCGTTCTCGGTGCACCCGGCGTTCGGCGAGGCGCGCATTCTCGAACTGAATTCGCAATGCCGGCCGACGCTGCCGGATCATCGCCCGGCGCTCGTCTGGGACGGCGGCGCGACGCTCGCGGTCAACGGCCTGTATCGGCACGGCTTCATGATCGCGCCGGAAGTCGCCGATACGGCGGCGCGCTTCGCGCAGGCGCTCGTCGAACGCACGGTGAGGGACGCCGACACGTTCGCCGCGTGGCGGTGCGACGCGCGCTGGCCGGCGCTGCTGCAGCACGGCGCCGCGCACCACGCGCCTGCCTGAGCGCGGCCCGACGAACCGATCAACCGACATCGACAGCCATCATGGACATCC
The DNA here is from genome assembly GCF_000773065.1 of Burkholderia sp. ABCPW 111. Taxonomy (NCBI): domain Bacteria; kingdom Pseudomonadati; phylum Pseudomonadota; class Betaproteobacteria; order Burkholderiales; family Burkholderiaceae; genus Burkholderia; species Burkholderia sp. ABCPW 111. The sequence goes on from NZ_JPWT01000114.1 coordinate 3,965, forward strand.
AGATCAATCAACAGACGCTCTCGCTGCCCGACGGCGCGACGGTCGCCGACGCGCTCGCGGCGTACGGCGCGCAGCCGCCGTTCGCGGTCGCGGTCAACGGCGCGTTCGTCGCGCGCACGCAGCACGCGGCACGCGCGCTCGCCGCGGGCGACAAGCTCGACGTCGTGCATCCGGTCGCGGGCGGCTGATGCGCCGGCGCGCCGGCATCGCCTCCGCACCCCGTTCCCACAGGATCTTCCGATGACGCCTCTTTCCTCCGCCGACACGCTCACGCTGCACGGCAAAACCTTCGCGAGCCGCGTGCTGCTCGGCACGTCGCGCTATCCGTCGCTGCAGTCGCTGTCCGATTCGATCGCGGCCGCGCGGCCGGGCATGGTGACGGTCGCGCTGCGGCGCCAGATGAACGCCGGCGCGGCCGAGGCCGGCTTCTTCGATCTGCTCAAGCGCCACGACGTGCCGCTGTTGCCGAACACCGCGGGCTGCCAGACGGTGGCCGAGGCAGTGACGACCGCGCAGATGGCGCGCGAGGTGTTCGAGACCGACTGGATCAAGCTCGAGCTGATCGGCGACGACTACACGCTGCAGCCGGACCCCGTCGGCCTCATCGAAGCGGCGACGCTGCTGGTCAAGGAAGGCTTCAAGGTGCTGCCGTACTGCACCGAGGATCTCGTGATCGGCCGGCGCCTGCTCGACGCCGGCTGCGAGGTGCTGATGCCGTGGGGCGCGCCGATCGGCACCGGCAAGGGCGTCGTGAATCCGTACGGGCTGCGCGTGCTGCGCGAGCGGCTGCCGGATGTGCCGCTCATCGTCGACGCGGGGCTCGGCGTGCCGTCGCACGCGTGCCAGGTGATGGAGTGGGGCTTCGACGGCGTGCTGCTCAACACGGCCGTGTCGCAGGCGACGCATCCGGAGATCATGGCGCGCGCGTTCGCGCAGGGCGTCGAGGCCGGGCGCGCCGCGTATCTCGCGGGGGCGATGGAGGCGCGCGAGACCGCGCACGCGAGCACGCCCGTCGTCGGGATGCCGTTCTGGCACCAGGACGGGAGCCACGCATGAGCCCGGCGCTCCCCAACGCATTCTGGCCGCCCGCCGACGAGCTCACCGAGACCGCCGAGCGGATTCGCGCGACGCTCGGCGTATGGCCGTCGCCCGACATGCGCACGCGCATTTGCCTCGCGCCGCCCGAGCATCCGCGCGCGGGCGACCTGTGGGTCGCGATCGCGGGCGACGCCGATGCGCACGCCGCGCACATCGCGCGGCTGACGGCGGCGGGCGCGCAGGCGATCGTGATCGATGACGTATCGGCGACGCTCCACACGGGTGCGGCGCGCCATGCGCTCGCCGCGCGCGGGCCGCTCGCCGACGACTGGATCGCGGCGCTCGCCGCGTTTCTCGATTGCGGTTTTCCGGCGTCCGACGCGCTCGTGCTCGCGCTCGCGTGGCGCGACGGCGACGATGCGCGCGGCGACGATCCGTGGCCCGTCGATGCCGCGCGCTTTCCCCGCGCGCTCGGCGTGTCCGCCGCGCCGAAGCCCGCGTTCCCGCCGTGTCCGCAGCGGCTCGGCCTGTATCCGGTGCTGCCGAGCGCCGAGTGGATCGAGCGCGTGCTCGACTGCGGCGTGAAGACCGTGCAACTGCGCGTGAAGGACGCGTCGCCCGATGCGCTGCGCGCGGAGGTCGAGCGGGCCGTGGCCGCGGGCCGCCGCCATCCGGACGCGCGCGTGTTCATCAACGATCACTGGCGGCTCGCGCTCGACGCGGGCGCGTACGGCGTGCACCTCGGCCAGGAGGATCTCGAGACCGCCGATCTGGCGGCGATCGCGCGAGCGGGCGTGCGCCTCGGCCTGTCGAGCCATGGGTACTACGAAATGCTGGTCGCGCTGCAGTTGAAGCCGAGCTACCTCGCGCTCGGCCCGATATTCGCGACCGCGACGAAGGCGGTCGCCGCGCCGCCGCAGGGGCTCGCGCGGCTCGCGCGCTATGCGCGCTTCGCTGGGCCGCAGGCGCCGCTCGTCGCGATCGGCGGAATCGCCGTCGACACCCTCGGCGCGGTGCTGGCGGCGGGCGTCGGCAGCGCGGCCGTCGTCAGCGCGATCACGGGCGCGGCCGACTACCGGGCGGCGATTGTTGCGTTGCAGCAAAAATTCGGACGATAATTTGACAATCTCTGACTGGAACGCTTGAGAAGCCTTCACGACATCATTCCGAGGCAGGCCCTATAATTCGGCGTTCTGCGTATAAGGATTGCCAGCTCCGTGAGCTCCTCCTCCGAGTCCCTGCTAGAGCTTCGCGACGTCGCTTTCGGCTACGGCGAGCGTCTCGTCCTGTCGAACTTGAACATGCGTTTCGCGCGCGGCCAGGTGGTCGCGGTGATGGGCGGTTCGGGCTGCGGCAAGACCACCGTGCTGCGCCTGATCGGCGGGCTCGTGCGCGCACGTCGCGGCCAGGTGTTGTTCGACGGCGCCGATGTCGGCGCGCAGACGCGTGAGGGTCTCTACGCGCTGCGCCGCAAGATGGGCATGCTGTTCCAGTTCGGTGCGCTCTTCACCGACATGTCGGTGTTCGACAACGTCGCGTTCGCGCTGCGCGAGCACACGGATCTGCCGGAAGAGCTGATCCGCGATCTCGTGCTGATGAAGCTCAACGCGGTCGGCCTGCGCGGCGCGCGCAACCTGATGCCGTCCGAGGTGTCGGGCGGGATGGCGCGGCGCATCGCGCTCGCGCGCGCGATCGCGCTCGATCCGCAGCTCATCATGTACGACGAGCCGTTCGCGGGCCTCGACCCGATTTCGCTCGGCATCACGGCGAACCTGATCCGCACGCTGAACCACGCGCTCGGCGCGACGTCGATCCTCGTCACGCACGACGTGCCGGAATCGTTCGCGATCGCCGATTACGTCTACTTCCTCGCGAACGGCGGCGTTCTCGCCGAGGGCACGCCCGACGCGCTGCGCGCGTCGACCGATCCGAGCGTGCGCCAGTTCATCGACGGCGCGCCGGACGGCCCGTTCAAATTTCACTACATGAGCCAGCCGCTCGCGGCGGATTTCGGCCTTGGCGGAGGGCGCAGATGATCAGCGCGATCGGACGTTTCGTGCTCGGCGGACTCGAGCGCACGGGCTACGCGACCCGGATGTTCGTGCGCGTCGTGCTCGAGTTCTTCTCGCTCCTGAGGCGGCCGCGGCTCGTCACGAAGCAGATCCATTTCCTCGGCAATTACTCGTTCGTGATCATCGCCGTGTCGGGGCTGTTCGTCGGTTTCGTGCTCGGCCTGCAGGGCTACTACACGCTGAACCGCTACGGCTCCGAGCAGGCGCTCGGCTTGCTCGTCGCGCTGTCGCTCGTGCGCGAGCTCGGCCCCGTCGTGTCGGCGCTCCTGTTCGCGGGGCGCGCGGGCACGTCGCTCACGGCCGAGATCGGCCTCATGAAGGCGGGCGAGCAACTGACCGCGCTCGAGATGATGGCGGTCGATCCGCTGAAGAACGTGATCGCGCCGCGGATGTGGGCGGGCGTCATCGCGATGCCGCTCCTCGCCGCGATCTTCAGCGCGGTCGGCGTGCTCGGCGGCTACGTCGTCGGCGTGCTGTTGATCGGCGTCGATCCCGGCGCGTTCTGGTCGCAGATGCAAGGCGGCGTCGAAGTGTGGGCCGACGTCGGCAACGGCGTGATCAAGAGCGTCGTGTTCGGCTTCGCCGTCACGTTTATCGCGCTGTTTCAGGGTTACGAAGCGAAGCCGACGCCCGAGGGCGTGTCGCACGCGACGACCAAGACTGTCGTGTACGCGTCGCTCGCCGTACTCGGCCTCGATTTCCTGCTGACCGCGTTGATGTTCAGCTAAGCCTTTTCTGGGATGACGATGAAAAAGACTGCTCTCGACTTCTGGGTCGGCCTCTTCGTGGTGTTGGGCTTTCTCGCGCTGCTGTTCCTCGCGCTGAAGGTCGGCAACATGAGCTCGCTGTCGTTTCAGCCGACCTACGCGGTGAAGATGAAGTTCGACAACATCGGCGGCCTGAAGCCGCGCGCGGCCGTGAAGAGCGCGGGCGTCGTGGTCGGCCGCGTGAAGGCGATCGGCTTCGACTCGAACACCTACCAGGCGCTCGTCACGGTCGATCTCGACAAGCAATACCCGTTTCCGAAGGATTCGTCGGCGAAGATCCTCACGTCGGGCCTGCTCGGCGAGCAGTACATCGGCCTCGATCCGGGCGGCGACACGGAAATGCTGAAGGCGGGCGACACGATTACGATGACGCAGTCGGCGATCGTGCTCGAGAACCTGATCGGGCAGTTCCTGTACAGCAAGGCCGCGGACGCGGGCGGCGCGAAGCCGGCCGCCGCGGCGCCGGGCGCGCCTGTGCCCGCGCCCGCGCCGGCGGCATCGGGCGCGGCCGCGCAGTGAGCGTCGCGCAAGCGGAATCCGAGAGAAGAACCGAGGGGAAGAACATCATGCAGACGATCCGCATCAGACACGCGGTGCTGGCGATTACGGCCGCCGCGGCATTGAGCGGTTGCGCGACGGTCCAGACGCCGACGAAGGGCGATCCGTTCGAAGGCTTCAACCGGACGATGTATACGTTCAACGACAAGGTCGACCAGTACGCGCTCAAGCCGGTCGCGCGCGGCTACCAGTGGGCGGTGCCGCAGCCGGTGCGCGACAGCGTGACGAACTTCTTCTCGAACATCGGCGACGTGTACGTCGCCGCGAACAACATCGTGCAGCTGAAGATCGCCGACGGCGTCGGCGACATCATGCGGGTCGTGATCAACACCGTGTTCGGCGTCGGCGGCCTGTTCGACGTCGCGACGCTCGCGAAGCTGCCGAAGCATACGAGCGACTTCGGCGTGACGCTCGGCCACTACGGCGTGCCGAGCGGTCCGTACCTCGTGCTGCCGTTGCTCGGCCCGAGCACGATTCGCGACACGGCCGGCCTCGCCGTCGATTACGCGGGCAATCCGCTCACCTACGTGCGGCCCGACAGCGTGAGCTGGGGGCTGTTCGGCCTGAACCTCGTCAACACGCGCGCGAACCTGCTCGGCGCGGGCGACGTGCTCGAGGCGGCCGCGATCGACAAATATTCGTTCGTGCGCAACGCGTACCTGCAGCGCCGCCAGGCGCTGATCGGCGGCGGCGCGAGCGCGCAGTCGAACCTGCCGGATTACGGCAACGAAGCGCCGCCGCCGAATTACGAAATGCCGGAAGAGGGCGCCGCGGCGCCGGCGAGCGGCGCGGCTGCCGCGTCGGCGCCGGCGGCCGCGTCCGTGCCTTCGGCGGCGTCGGGCGCGGCGCCGGCCGTGGCGGCGCCCGCATCGGCCGCGGCGCCGAACCCGAGCAGCGCGACCAACGTGCCTGCTCAACAGGTCGTGCCGCCGTCGCCGGGCGGCATCCGTTTCCCGAGCATCCGGCTGCATTGACCCCGGCACTTACATTCGTTACAGCCGGAAACGATTCTGGCGGCGGCCGGCGCGAACTTGCGCCGCCGCCGACGGTTCAAAGTTTGGCATTGACCCACATAAGCAGGGCATACCTATGAAGAAACTGTTTCTGATCCCCGTCTTTGCCGCGCTGTTTTCGTTTGGCGCGGCCGCCGCGCACGCGGAAGTCGACCAGTCGAATCCGCAGGCGCTGATCAAGTCCGCGACGCAGCAGGTGCTCGACGAAGTGCGCGCGCAGACGATCAGGCAGGGCGATACCGCCCGCATCATCACGATCGTCAACAAGGACATCCTGCCGTACACCGATTTCCGCCGCACGACGCAGCTCGCGATGGGCCGCAACTGGCGCACCGCGACGCCCGCCCAGCAGCAGCAGGTGATCGAGCAGTTCAAGCAGCTGCTGATCCGCACTTATTCGGGCGCGCTCGCGCAGCTGAAGCCGGACCAGCAGATCCAGTACCCGCCGTTCCGCGCGGATTCGGACGCGACGGATGTAGTCGTGCGCACGGTCGCGATGAACAACGGCCAACCGGTGCAGATCGACTATCGGCTGTACAAGACGGCGCAGGGCTGGCGCGTCTATGACCTGAACGTGCTGGGCGCCTGGCTGATCCAGACCTACCAGCAGCAGTTCAACGAGAAGATCCAGCAAAGCGGCGTCGACGGCCTGATCCAGTTCCTGACCGAGCGCAACCAGCAGCTTGCCTCGGGCAAGCAGGCATCGTGAGCCGCTTCGACTCCGGCGCGACGTTGACCCACGCGAGCGCGAAGGCCGCGCTCGCGCAAGGGCTCGCGCGCATCGACGCGGGCGCGACGGCCGTCGATTGCGGGGCGCTCGCGCAATTCGATTCGTCGGCGCTCTCGGTGCTGCTCGCCTGGCAGCGCGCCGCGCGTGCGCGCGGCGTGACGCTCGACATCCTCAATCTGCCGCCGAAGCTCGCGAGTCTCGCGCAGGCGTACGGCATCGACACGCTTCTCTCCGGGCGACATTGACGCCCGCGTCCGGGTTCGCCGGCGGCCGTTGCGCCGTTCGCGAGCCCGTCTTCGTTCCGCTGATCGATGAGGCAGGGCCCGCCGCCCGCCCGGGCCGGGCGCGGCGAATGCGCCGAAGCGAGCGCGCGACGCGTTTGCGACGCGCATCATGCGCCCGGGCTCCGGCTACGGGTTCCCACGACGATCGGCTTCGCCGGTTTGCCCTATAATCAACCGTTTTGCGGGGCTGCCGAACGGTCCCCAATTCCCCCTTTCGCATCGAGCATAAAGAAGGCGTCGCGGCCGTCGTGCCGCGCTCAGTCATGTCAGCCATAGAAATCCGTCACGTCAAGAAGCGCTACAAGTCGCTTCAGGCGCTCAAGGGCGTCAGCCTGTCGGTCGAGGAAGGCGAGTTTTTCGGTTTGCTCGGCCCGAACGGCGCAGGCAAGACCACACTCATCAGCATTCTCGCCGGCCTCGCGCGCGCCGACGAAGGCACCGTCACCGTGCGCGGCCACGACGTCGTCAAGGATTTCCGGGCGGCGCGGCGCGCGCTCGGCGTCGTGCCGCAAGAGCTCGTGTTCGATCCGTTCTTCACGGTGCGCGAGACGCTGCGCATCCAGTCCGGCTACTTCGGCCTGCACCGCAACGACGACTGGATCGACGAAGTGATGGCGAACCTCGACCTCACCGAAAAGGCCGACGCGAACATGCGCGCGCTGTCGGGCGGGATGAAGCGGCGCGTGCTCGTCGCGCAGGCGCTCGTGCACCGGCCGCCCGTGATCGTGCTCGACGAGCCGACCGCGGGCGTCGACGTCGAGCTGCGCCAGACGCTGTGGAAGTTCATCTCGCGGCTCAATCGCGAAGGCCACACGATCGTGCTGACCACCCACTATCTCGAGGAAGCGGAGTCGCTCTGCGACCGCATCGCGATGCTCAGGCGCGGCGAAGTCGTCGCGCTCGACCGCACACGCGCGCTGCTGCAGCGCTTCTCGGGGCTGCAGCTGTTCCTGCGGCTGTCGCACGGCGTGCTGCCCGCCGAGCTGCGCGCGCTCGAGGCGGAGGCTGCGCCCGCCACGGCGCCCGAGCATCTGCTGCGGATCGCCGATTACGACGAGGTCGAGCGGATCTTGTCGCTCTGCCGCGCGGCCGGCTGCGGCTTCGACGAGATCGAAATCCGCAAGGCCGATCTGGAGGATGTGTTCGTGCAGGTGATGAACGGCGCCGATGTGATCGAGGGGTTGGCATGAGCGGGTTTCGCACGCTGTTCTACAAGGAAATTCTGCGGTTCTGGAAGGTGTCGTTCCAGACGGTGCTCGCGCCCGTCGTCACGGCGCTGCTCTATCTGACGATCTTCGGCCATGCGTTGACGGGGCGCGTCGAGGTGTATCCGGGCGTCGAGTACGTGAGCTTCCTCGTGCCCGGCCTCGTGATGATGAGCGTGCTGCAGAATGCGTTCGCGAACAGCTCGTCGTCGCTGATCCAGTCGAAGATCACGGGCAACCTCGTGTTCATGCTGCTGCCGCCGCTGTCGTACGCGGACATCTTCGGCGCGTACGTGCTCGCGTCCGTCGTGCGCGGGCTCGCGGTCGGCGCGGGCGTGTTCGTCGTCACGGTCTGGTTCATTCCGATGAGCTTCGCCGCGCCGTTCTACATCGTCGCGTTCGCGCTGTTCGGCTCGGCGATTCTCGGCACGCTCGGGCTGATCGCCGGCATCTGGGCCGAGAAGTTCGACCAGCTCGCCGCGTTCCAGAACTTCCTCATCATGCCGCTCACGTTCCTGTCGGGCGTGTTCTATTCGACGCACTCGCTGCCGCCCGTGTGGCGCGAGGTGTCGCGGCTCAATCCGTTCTTCTACATGATCGACGGCTTCCGCTACGGGTTCTTCGGCGTCGCCGACGTGAATCCGCTCGCGAGCCTCGCGATCGTCGCCGGCTTCTTCGCGCTGCTCGCGCTGATCGCGATGCGGCTGCTCGCCACCGGCTACAAACTGCGTCATTGATATGAATCGACGGCCGCGCGCCGCGTTCGCCGCCGCCCCGCCGCGCGCGCCGAATCGCGCCGGGCGGCCCAGCGCGTACTGACAGGAGCATTTCATGTTGCCGACTCCCGAACTGGTCAAGCAATACATCGCGGCGGGCCTTGCCTGCACGCATCTGGAAGTCGAAGGCGACGGCCAGCATTTCTTCGCGACGATCGTGTCGCCCGCCTTCGAGGGCAAGCGGCCGATTCAGCGGCATCAGCTCGTCTACGCGGCGCTTGGCGATCGCATGAAGCAGGAAATCCACGCGCTCAGCATGAAGACGCTGACGCCCGCCGAATGGCAGAATGCATAAACGGAAACAGTCAGTGCAAGTCACCGTCAACGAACGCGACGCCGTCGAGCGCGTCGCCACGGAAACCCCGGCCGGCAATCGGCAAGCGCATGCGCACGGAACGGACAAGCTCGTGATCGAGGGCGGCCGGCGCCTTGCCGGCGAGATCGCCGTGTCGGGCGCGAAGAACGCCGCGCTGCCGATCCTCTGCGCGGGCCTGCTGAGCGCCGAGCCCGTGCGCCTCGAGAACGTGCCGAACCTGAAGGACGTGCGCACGACGCTCGCGCTGCTCGGCCAGATGGGCATGCGCGAGGAGACGGACGGCGCGCGGGTGTTGCTCGATGCGTCGCGCGTCGACAACCCGGTCGCGCCTTACGAGCTCGTGAAGACGATGCGTGCGTCGATCCTCGTGCTCGGCCCGCTGCTCGCGCGCTTCGGCTACGCGAAGGTGTCGCTGCCGGGCGGCTGCGCGATCGGCGCGCGCCCAGTCGACCAGCACATCAAGGGCCTGCAGGCGATGGGCGCCGAGATCCGCATCGAGCACGGCTACGTCGAGGCGCGCGCGAAGCGCCTGAAGGGCGCGCGGATCGTCACCGACATGATCACCGTCACGGGCACCGAGAATCTGCTGATGGCGGCGACGCTCGCCGACGGCGAGACGGTGATCGAGAACGCCGCGCGCGAGCCGGAAGTGACGGACCTCGCGCATCTGCTCGTCGAAATGGGCGCGAAGATCGACGGGATCGGCACCGACCGGCTCGTGATCCAGGGCGTCGAGCGCCTGCACGGCGCGACGCATGCGGTGATCCCGGACCGGATCGAGGCGGGCACGTTCCTTTGCGCGGTCGCGGCGGCGGGCGGCGACGTGACGCTCACCGGCATGCGTGCGCACATCCTCGACGCGGTGATCGACAAGCTGCGCGAAGCGGGCGCGACGATCGAAGAGGGCGCCGACACGCTGCGCGTGAAGATGGATCGCCGGCCGAGCGCGGTCGCGATCCGCACGTCCGAGTATCCGGCGTTCCCGACCGACATGCAGGCGCAGTTCATGGCGCTGAACGCGGTCGCGGACGGCTCCGCGCAAGTGATCGAGACGATCTTCGAGAACCGCTTCATGCACGTGCAGGAGCTGAACCGCCTCGGCGCGAGCATCGCGGTCGACGGCAACACGGCGCTCGTCACGGGCGTGCCGAGGCTCTCGGGCGCGAGCGTGATGGCGACCGACCTGCGCGCGTCGGCGAGTCTCGTGATCGCCGGCCTCTGCGCGCAAGGCGAGACGCTCGTCGACCGCATCTATCATTTGGACCGCGGCTACGACCGGATGGAGACGAAGCTGACGGCCGTCGGCGCGAGCGTGCGCCGCATTTCAGGGAGCGAAGCATGACTGCACCGCTGACGCTGGCGCTGTCGAAAGGGCGTATCTTCGAGGAAACCGTGCCGCTTCTTGCGGCGGCGGGCGTGACGGTCGCCGAGGACCCGGAAACCTCGCGCAAGCTGATCCTGCCGACCACCGATCCGAACCTGCGCGTGATCGTCGTGCGGGCGACCGACGTGCCGACCTACGTCGAGTACGGCGCGGCCGATTTCGGCGTCGCCGGCAAGGACGTGCTGCTGGAGCACGGCGGCGGCGGGCTGTATCAGCCGATCGATCTGAACATCGCGCGCTGCCGGATGTCGGTGGCCGTGCCGGCGGGCTTCGATTACGCGAACGCGGTGCGCCAGGGTGCGCGGCTGCGCGTCGCGACGAAGTATGTCGAGACCGCCCGCGAGCACTTCGCCGCGAAGGGCGTGCACGTCGACCTGATCAAGCTGTACGGCTCGATGGAGCTCGCGCCGCTCGTGGGCCTCGCCGACGCGATCGTCGATCTCGTCAGCTCGGGCGGCACGCTGAAGGCGAACAATCTGGTCGAGGTCGAGGAGATCATGCCGATCTCGTCGCGCCTCGTCGTGAACCAGGCCGCGCTCAAACTGAAGCGCGCCGCGCTGAAGCCGTTCCTCGACGCGTTCGAACGCGCGTCGCAGCGGAGCGGAGCCTGACCCTCGCGGCTTTCGGCGCATTACCGGAACGGATGACAGCATGGCTATCAAGATTCGCAAACTCGATTCGGCAAGCGAAGGCTTCGCGGCCGAATTGCGCGCGGTGCTCGCGTTCGAGGCGAGCGAAGACGAAGCGATCGAGCGCTCGGTCGCGCAGATCCTCGCGGACGTGAAGGCGCGCGGCGACGCCGCGGTGCTCGACTACACGAACCGCTTCGACCGGCTGAACGCCCGGAGCGTCGCGGCGCTCGAGTTGCCGCAGGACGCGCTCGAGGCGGCGCTCGAGGGCCTCGAGCCGAAGCGCCGCGCGGCGCTCGAGGCGGCGGCCGCGCGCGTGCGCGGCTACCACGAGAAGCAGAAGATCGAATGCGGCAGCCATAGCTGGCAATACACGGAAGCCGACGGCACCGTGCTCGGCCAGAAGGTGACGCCGCTCGACCGCGCCGGCCTGTACGTGCCGGGCGGCAAGGCCGCGTACCCGTCGTCGGTGCTGATGAACGCGATTCCCGCGCGCGTCGCGGGCGTCGGCGAGATCGTGATGGTCGTGCCGACGCCGGACGGCGTGAAGAACGACCTCGTGCTCGCCGCGGCGCTGTTGGGCGGCGTCGACCGCGTGTTCACGATCGGCGGCGCGCAGGCGGTGGCCGCGCTCGCGTACGGCACGGCAACGGTGCCCGCCGTCGACAAGATCTGCGGCCCCGGCAACGCGTACGTCGCGTCGGCGAAGCGCCGCGTGTTCGGCACGGTCGGCATCGACATGATCGCCGGGCCGTCCGAGATCCTCGTGCTGTGCGACGGCACGACCGATCCGTCGTGGGTCGCGATGGACCTCTTCTCGCAGGCCGAGCACGACGAGCTCGCGCAATCGATCCTGCTGTGCCCGGACGACGGGTTCATCGAGCGCGTCGAGAAGGCGATCGACGAGCTGTTGCCGACGATGCCGCGCCGGGACGTGATCCGCGCGTCGCTCGAGGGCCGCGGCGCGCTCGTCAAGGTGCGCGACATGGCCGAGGCGTGCAAGATCGCCAACGACATCGCGCCCGAGCACCTCGAAATCTCCGCGCTCGAGCCGCAGCAATGGGGCAAGCAGATCCGCCATGCGGGCGCGATCTTCCTCGGCCGCTACACGAGCGAAAGCCTCGGCGACTACTGCGCGGGCCCGAACCACGTGCTGCCGACGTCGCGCACCGCGCGTTTCTCGTCGCCGCTCGGCGTCTACGATTTCTTCAAGCGCTCGAGCGTGATCGAAGTGAGCGCCGAAGGCGCGCACACGCTCGGCGAGATCGCATCGGAGCTCGCGTACGGCGAAGGATTGCAGGCGCACGCGAAGAGCGCCGAGTACCGGATGAAAGGGGCGGGCGACCGCCAGAAAGGCTAAAGGTAAGCCGGGCGCACCGGAAGCGCGATACGAGACCAGCCAACAACGACGACAACCCGAGACCGCCCGGCGAGGCGGCCCGCCGCGCGGCGCAGGCGTCGCGCGAGGGCGCTTCGGCCGGGGCCACGCCGGCGCCTGCGCGCCGCTGCCGACATGACTACGCCAGAAGACATCATCCGCCGCGACGTGCTCGCGATGACGAGCTACCCGGTGCCGGACGCCACGGGCTTCGTGAAGCTCGACGCGATGGAGAACCCGTATTCGCTGCCCGCGCCGCTTGCGGCGGAGCTCGGCGAGCGGCTCGCGCACGTCGCGCTGAACCGCTATCCGGCGCCGCGTCCCGCCGCGCTGATCGACAAGCTGCGCGCGGCGATGGGCGTGCCCGCCGCGTGCGACGTGCTGCTCGGCAACGGTTCCGACGAGATCATCAGCATGCTCGCGATGGCGTGCGCGAAGCCGGGCGCGAAAGTGCTCGCGCCGCTGCCGGGCTTCGTGATGTACGAGCTGTCGGCGAAGTTTGCGCAGCTCGAGTTCGTCGGCGTGCCGCTCGCGGCGGATCTGACGCTCGACGTCGACGCGATGCTCGCGGCGATCGCCGAGCACCGGCCGGCGCTCGTCTATCTCGCCTATCCGAACAACCCGACGGGCACGCTGTATCCGGACGAGGACATCGAGCGGATCATCGCGGCGGCGAGCGCGAGCCTCGTCGTGATCGACGAGGCTTACCAGCCGTTCGCGCAGCGCAGCTGGCTGCCGCGCGCGGCGGCGTTCGACAACGTCGTCGTGATGCGCACGATGTCGAAGCTCGGCCTCGCGGGCATTCGCCTCGGCTATCTGGTCGGGTTGCCCGCGTGGCTCGCGCAGTTCGACAAGGTGCGCCCGCCGTACAACGTGAACGTGCTGACGCAGGCGGCGGCCGAATTCCTGCTCGAGCGCCTCGACGTGCTCGACGCGCAGGCCGCGCAACTGCGCGACGCGCGCGCGGCGCTCGCGCACGCGATCGGCGCGCTGCCGGGCGCGACGGTGTTCCCGAGCGCGGGCAATTTCCTGCTCGTGCGGGTGCCGGACGCGGCCGCCGTGTTCGACGTACTTTTGACCGAGCGGGTGCTGATCAAAAACGTGAGTAAAATGCACCCATTGCTCGCCAATTGCGTGCGCGTAACGGTTGGGTCTCCCGAAGAAAACGCGCGCCTGCTGGCCGCATTGAAGTTGGCGCTGCCCTGACGGGCCACCCCGGGGCGCCGCCTTTCCCGTCCCCCATTTACACCAGTCAATTCAAGGAATCACCATGCGTGTGGCGGAAGTCGTTCGCAATACCAGCGAAACGCAGATCCGTGTGAAGCTCGACCTCGACGGCACCGGCAAGCAGAAGCTCGCGACGGGCGTCCCGTTCCTCGACCATATGCTCGATCAGATCGCGCGCCATGGTCTCGTCGATCTCGACATCGAAGCGCATGGCGATACGCACATCGACGACCACCATACGGTCGAGGACGTCGGCATCACGCTCGGCCAGGCGGTCGCGAAGGCGATCGGCGACAAGAAGGGCATTCGCCGCTACGGCCATTCGTACGTGCCGCTCGACGAGGCGCTGTCGCGCGTCGTGATCGACTTCTCCGGGCGTCCGGGCCTCGAATTCCACGTGCCGTTCACGCGCGCGCGGATCGGCACGTTCGACGTCGACCTGTCGATCGAATTCTTTCGCGGCTTCGTCAATCATGCGGGCGTGACGCTGCATGTCGACAACCTGCGCGGCGTCAATGCGCACCATCAGCTCGAGACGGTGTTCAAGGCGTTCGGCCGCGCGCTCAGGATGGCGGTGGAGCTCGACGAGCGTGCGGCGGGGCAGATCCCGTCGACGAAGGGCAGCCTCTGATTCCCGGCCGGAGCGAACACGACCCCACTGGCCGCGGCGGCTGCGCCGGCTTGCGATGGATCTGCTCAAATCGTTCATCTCCCTGCTCGCGCTGATCAATCCGCTCGGCGCGGTGCCGTTTTTCCTGAGCCTGACGGCGCAGCAGACGGAAGCCGAGCGGCGGCACACGATCCGCGTCGCGACGGTCTCCGTGTTCTGCGTGATCGCGGTGACGACGCTGCTCGGCCAGCAGATCATCGATTTCTTCGGGATCTCGGTGGGCTCGCTCGAGGCCGGCGGCGGGATCATCATGCTGCTGATGGCGATTTCGATGCTGAACGCGCAGATCGGCAACACCCGGTCGACGCCCGAGGAGCGCGACGAGGCGGAGTCGAAGAACAGCATCGCCGTCGTGCCGCTTGCGATTCCGCTGCTGACGGGGCCGGGCTCGATCAGCACGGTGATCGTCTACGCGGCGAACGCCCGGCACTGGTACGACCGGCTCGGGCTCGTCGCGATCGGCGCGGCGCTCGCGCTCATCTGTTTTTTCGCGATGCGGCTCGCCGAGCCGATCGCGCACTGGATCGGCCGCACCGGCATCAACATCGTCACGCGTCTGATGGGATTGATGCTGTCGGCGCTGGCGGTGGAATTCATCGTCGACGGACTGAAGGCATTGTTACCTGCACTGACATGAAAACTTCGATTGCGATTGTGGATTATGGAATGGGCAACCTGCGCTCGGTCGCGCAGGCGCTCATGAAGGCGGAACCCGCCGCCGACGTGAAGATCGTCGACCGGCCCGAGGCGATCCGCGCGGCGGACCGCGTCGTGCTGCCGGGCCAGGGCGCGATGCCCGACTGCATGCGGTGCCTCGGCGAGTCCGGCCTGCAGGATGCGGTGATCGAGGCGTCGCGCGCGAAGCCGCTGCTCGGCGTGTGCGTGGGCGAGCAGATGCTGTTCGACTGGAGCGCCGAAGGCGACACGGAGGGCCTCGGCCTGTTGCCGGGCAAGGTGCTGCGCTTCGAGCTCGAAGGCCGGCTGCAGGACGACGGCTCCCGCTTCAAGGTGCCGCAGATGGGCTGGAACCGGGTGCATCAGACACAGCCGCACCCGTTATGGGAAGGCGTGCCGGACGACGCGTACTTCTATTTCGTGCACAGCTACTACGTGGTGCCGGACAACCCGGCGCACGTCGCGGGCGAGACCCCGTACGGCGAGGTCTTTACGTCCGCGGTCGCGTGTGACAATCTCTTCGCGACCCAATTTCACCCGGAGAAGAGCGCCGAAGTGGGGCTGCGGCTATACCGGAATTTTGTCCACTGGAACCCCTGAACGTGGCGCGAGAGCCACACCCGGCGGGTGCAAAACGCCCGCCGCACGGGCTTCGCGAGCGGATACGCAGAAAGAGTTGTACTAAACTAGCGAGACGGCGTCGCGCCGGATGGGCGGCGCACGTCTTTTGTGATCTCTTCATTTTTCCCTGACAACACCCGATTGCTATGCTGCTGATTCCGGCCATCGATCTTAAAGACGGTCAGTGTGTGCGCCTCAAACAAGGCGATATGGACCAAGCGACGATTTTTTCCGAGGATCCTGCGGCGATGGCCCGTAAATGGGTCGATCTCGGCGCGCGGCGTCTGCATCTCGTCGACCTGAACGGCGCGTTCGCCGGCAAGCCGAAAAATCTCGAGGCGATCGAGGCGATCCTCGGCGAAGTGGGCGACGAAGTCCCCGTGCAACTGGGCGGCGGCATCCGCAGCCTCGAGACGATCGAGAAGTACCTGGACGCCGGGCTGTCGTACGTGATCATCGGCACGGCGGCGGTGAAGGACCCGGGCTTCCTGCAGGACGCGTGCAGCGCGTTCGCGGGCAACATCATCGTCGGCCTCGACGCGAAGGACGGCAAGGTCGCCACCGACGGCTGGAGCAAGCTCACGGGCCATGAAGTGATCGATCTCGCGCGCAAGTTCGAGGATTACGGCGTCGAGTCGATCGTCTACACGGACATCGGCCGCGACGGGATGCTGCAAGGCATCAACATCGAGGCGACGGTGAAGCTCGCGCAGGCGGTCGGCATTCCGGTGATCGCGAGCGGCGGCCTGTCGAACATCGGCGACATCGAGAAGCTCTGCGAAGTGGAAGTCGAAGGCATCGAAGGCGTGATCTGCGGCCGCGCGATCTACTCGGGCGACCTCGATTTCGCCGCCGCGCAAAAGCGCGCGGACGAACTGAACGGCGAGCTCGACGACGCCTGACGCGCCGCCTCGGCGCCACGCCTTTTCGCCCAGCCGTCCGCCGCGCGCGGACGGCATTACCCGCGGCATGCCGCGTAACATCATGGCTCTAGCTAAACGCATCATCCCCTGTCTCGACGTGACCGCCGGGCGCGTCGTCAAGGGCGTCAATTTCGTCGAGCTGCGCGACGCGGGAGACCCCGTCGAGATCGCGCGGCGCTACGACGAGCAGGGCGCCGACGAACTCACGTTCCTCGACATCACCGCGACGTCGGACGGGCGCGACCTGATCCTGCCGATCATCGAGGCGGTCGCGTCGCAGGTGTTCATTCCGCTCACGGTGGGCGGCGGCGTGCGCGCGGTCGAGGACGTACGGCGCCTGCTGAACGCCGGCGCGGACAAGGTCAGCATGAACTCGTCGGCGGTCGCGAACCCGCAGCTCGTGCGCGACGCGGCCGACAAGTACGGCTCGCAGTGCATCGTCGTCGCGATCGACGCGAAGCGCGTGTCGGCCGAGGGCGAGCCGCCGCGCTGGGAGGTCTTCACGCACGGCGGCCGCAAGGGCACGGGCCTCGACGCGGTCGAGTGGGCGCGCAAGATGGCCGAGCTCGGCGCGGGCGAGATCCTGCTCACGAGCATGGACCGCGACGGCACGAAGGCGGGCTTCGATCTCGCGCTCACGCGCGCGGTGTCGGACGCGGTGCCCGTGCCCGTGATCGCGTCGGGCGGCGTCGGCTCGCTCGAGCACCTCGCGGCGGGCATCGTCGAAGGCCACGCGGACGCCGTGCTGGCCGCGAGCATTTTCCACTACGGCGAGCACACGGTCGGCGAGGCGAAGCGCTACATGGCCGAGCGTGGCATTGCGGTGAGGTTGTGATGAACGAAGCAGTGAAGCCGGGCGACTGGCTCGACAAGGTCCGCTGGGACGCGAACGGCCTCGTGCCGGTGATCGCGCAGGACGCGGCGACGAACGACGTGCTGATGTTCGCGTGGATGAACCGCGACGCGTTGGCGAAGACGATCGAACTGAAGCGAGCGGTGTACTACTCGCGCTCGCGGCAGCGCCTGTGGTTCAAGGGCGAGGAGTCGGGCCACGTGCAGCACGTGCACGAAGTGCGGCTCGATTGCGACGAGGACGTCGTGCTGCTGAAGGTCGAGCAGGTCGCGGGCATCGCGTGCCACACGGGCCGGCGCTCGTGCTTTTTCCAGAAATTCGAGGGCACCGTCGACGGCGGCGAATGGGTCGCGGTCGATCCGGTGCTCAAAGATCCCGAACATATCTACAAATGACGCAATCGACGATCGAAGACACGCTGCTGCGCTTGGCCGCCGTGATCGACAGCCGCAAGGGCGGCGATCCCGAGCAATCGTACGTGTCGCGCCTCTTTCACAAGGGCGACGACGCGGTCCTGAAGAAGATCGGCGAGGAAGCGACCGAGGTCGTGCTCGCCGCGAAGGACGTCCGCCAGGGCGGCGCGCCTTCCGCGCTCGTCGGCGAGATCGCGGACCTGTGGTTTCACTGCCTCGTCGCGCTGTCTCATTTCGACCTGAGCCCCGCCGACGTGATCGCCGAGCTCGAGCGCCGCGAAGGGATGTCGGGCATCGAGGAAAAGGCGCTGCGCAAGCGTCGCGAGCGCGAAGAAAATGGCGGGTGAGCCGATGCGGCCACACGCCGCGTGAGATTTGTCATCAAAGGGGAATAGCATCATGCCAGAGTCGCCGAACCAATATCCGCCGTCGTTCCAGGGTGCGACCGAGGGCGAACGCCAGCAATCGTTGCGCACGCTGACGCACATCCTCTATCTGCTGTACGCGATTCACTGGTTGACGGGCGGCATCACGGGCATCGTCGCGATCATCATCAACTACGTGAAACGCGACGATGCGCTGGGCACCGCATACCAGGCCCATTTCGAATGGCAGATCCGTACGTTCTGGCGCGCGCTGATCGCGTATCTGATCGGTTTCGCGCTGCTGTTCGTCGGGATCGGCTTCATCGTGCTGGGCGCGGTGTGGATCTGGACGCTGTACCGTATCATTAAAGGCTGGCTGTACTTGAACGACAACAAGACGCTCGATCCACAGGCGTGGTTCTGACGCGTTGCGGGACGCGTCGAGGAACACGATGAGTCACGACCCGAATTGCCTGTTCTGCAAGATCGCGGCAGGCGAGATTCCGAGCACGAAGGTGCACGAGGACGACGAGTTCGTCGCCTTCCGGGACATCCGGCCCGCGGCCGACACGCACGTGCTCGTGATACCGCGCAAGCACGTGCCGACGCTGTCTTCCGTCACCGCGGACGACGCGCCGCTGCTTGGTAGAATGATGGTTCTCGTCGCGCGGCTCGCCGAGCAGTTGGGTTGCGCGTACACGGGCGGCGAAACCGGGTTCCGGACGGTAATCAACACCGGGCCGGGCGGCGGGCAGGAGGTCTATCACCTGCACGCGCATATTCTGGCCGGGCCGCGTCCGTGGCGCCGGATGGGATGAGATGGCGGGCGGCCCGCTATCCGAACGAAGCCGGCACGGGGCCGGTGATTTGCGCCGCGAAACCGGCGAGGTTTAGGAGAGTTTCATCATGGGCGGATTGAGTATTTGGCACTGGCTGATCGTGTTGCTGATCGTCGCGCTGGTGTTCGGCACGAAGAAGCTGCGCAATATCGGCAACGATCTCGGCAGTGCGGTCAAGGGTTTCAAGGATGGCATGAAGGAGAGCGAAACCCCCGCTGACGCGCAGCAACTGCCGCGCTCGGGCTCGGTGAACGTCGACGCGAAGGACGCGGCGCGTTCGTCGGATTCGAACAAGGCGTGACGCGCGGACACTGACGGGGCGTCGCGATGCTCGATCTCGGTCTTTCGAAGATGGCGCTCATCGGCGTCGTCGCGCTCGTCGTGCTCGGCCCCGAGCGGCTGCCGCGCGTCGCGCGGACGGCGGGCGCGCTGTTCGGGCGCGCGCAGCGCTACATCAACGACGTGAAGGCGGAAGTCTCGCGCGAGATCGAGCTCGATGCGCTGCGCACGATGAAGACCGATTTCGAGCAGGCGGCGCGCAACGTCGAGAACACGATCCACGACAACCTGCGCGAGCACGAGCGCGATCTGAACGCCGCGTGGAATTCGGCCGGGTCGTCGGGCGATTCGGCGGCCGCGGACGCATCGGGCGGCGCGCCCGCGTCGTTCGACGAGCCGTCGTGGCGCACCTTCGCCGCCGCGTCGGCGAAGCGCCGCAACTGGCGCGTGAAGAAGACGGTGACGCCCGTCTGGTACAAGCGCGCGACGATGCGCCGTACGCAGGTGCAGTCGGGCGCCGCGCGCGTCGCGCGACACCAGCCGGCGAGCCTGCGCCGTCCGGCGCGTTTCTTCTGATCGATGATCGGCGCTAGACACTTCAACCGAGGGCCGGCGTGAGCGACCCCCAGCACAATCCGGACGAAGGTCCGGAAGAAACCTTCATCTCTCATCTCGTCGAGCTGCGCGACCGCATCATCAAGGCGGGCGCGGCCGTGATCGTCGTGTTCCTCGGGCTCGTCTACTGGGCGCCCGACATCTTCCGGCTGCTTGCGCGGCCGCTGATGGAGAACCTGCCGAAGGGCGGCAAGATGATCGTGACCGACGTCACCGGCTCGTTCTTCGTGCCGATGAAGGTGACGATGCTCGTCGCGCTCGTGATCGCGCTGCCGTTCGTGCTGTACCAGATCTGGGCCTTCGTGGCTCCCGGGCTCTACCAGCACGAGAAGAAGCTCGTCTTGCCGCTCGTCGGCAGCAGCTACTTCCTGTTTCTGTGCGGCATGGCGTTCGCGTACTTCCTCGTGTTTCCGACGATCTTCCGCGTGATGGCGCACTACAACGCGCCGCTCGGCGCCGAGATGTCGACCGACATCGACAATTACCTGAGTTTCGTGCTCGGGATGTTCATCGCGTTCGGGGTGACGTTCGAGGTGCCGATCGTCGTCGTCTTGCTCGTGCGGATGGGCGTGCTGACCGTGCAGAAGCTCAAGGAGATCCGGCCGTACGTGATCGTCGGCGCGTTCGTCGTCGCGGCCGTCGTGACGCCGCCCGACGTGTTCTCGCAGCTGATGCTCGCGCTGCCGCTCGTGCTGCTGTACGAGGCGGGGATCATCGCGGCGCGGCTCTTCGTCAAGCCGCCGCCGAAGGAAGAGGACAAGGGCAAGGCCGCGGCGAGCTGAACGGGCCGACTCGGGGTGATCGAGAGGGGGGTGCCCCTATGTTGTTCGTCAAGCGTTAGGGGCCGACTTGGGTTGGTAAATGGTTCCGTCGCGCAGCATGGCGAACAGGACGTCGCAGCGTCGC
>NZ_JPWT01000115.1:0-24477 GCF_000773065.1 Burkholderia sp. ABCPW 111
CGGTAAAGAACGTTTCGAGATCATGAACACGATATCTCTAACGCACCGCCCACAGCGCTCGTTTACACCGTATCCAATTTCAACAGCCTGATAGAGCCGCGACGCATGGAACGCGTCGTGCGTCGTGCGTCGTGCGTCGAACGCTGCACCATACACGACGCGCAACGCAAGACGCTCCGAGCAATCGTCCTCCTCACCCCTCCGCGCCTCCGAGAAACGCGCCCGCCAGCCTGCGCGCGCCGCCGGCAAACATCAGGATGTCGACGCCGACCGCGACGAACGTGCAGCCGAGATCGAAATAGCGTCGCGCGAGCGCCGGCTCCGACGTCAGCGTGCCCGCCGCCTTCCCCGAAGCGACGATCGTCCGGATCGCCGCCTCGATCGCACGCCGCACGTCCGGATGCGCGGGATCGCCGCGATGCCCCATCGACGCCGCGAGATCGGCCGGGCCGATGAACACGCCGTCGACACCGTCGACCTCGCAGATCGCTTCGAGGTTCGCGAGCGCGGTCACGGTCTCCGCCTGCACGAGCAGGCAGGCCTCGTCGTCCGCGATGTCGAGATAATCGGTGCGCGCGCTCCAGCGCGACGCGCGGCCGACCGCGCTGCCCACGCCGCGCACCCCGCGCGGCGGATAGCGAACCGCGGCGACGAGCGCGCGCGCGTCGTCGGCAGTGTCGACCATCGGCACGAGCAGCGTGCGCGCGCCGATGTCGAGCAGGCGCTTGATGAGCGCGGGGTCGCCCGTCACGGGGCGCACGATCGGCTCCGCGCGATACGGCGCGACGGCCTGCAACTGCGCGAGGATGCTGCGCACGTCGTTCGGCGCGTGCTCGCCGTCGATCAGCAGCCAGTCGAAACCGGCCGTCGCGCTCACTTCGGCGAGATACGGGTCGCTCATCGCGAGCCAGAAGCCGATCTGCCGGCGCTTGCCGGCGAGCGCGGCCTTGAAGGGATTAAGTGCGGGCGTTGACGTTGTTGCGTTCATGAAGAGCCGGTCCGGAAACGTTGCGGTTGAAAACGATGGGCTCGACCTTGCCGAGCAGGAACAGGTAATTGACGATCGCGACGCCGATCAGCGCGGCAGAAAACACGAGCGCGGGCATGAACGAGCCGGTTGCGCCGACGATCGCGCCCGTGACGATCGGCCCGACGACGCCGCCGAGGTTCGACACCATGTTCTGCAATCCGGCCACCATCGACACGGAGTTGCCCGGCGCGACGTCCGCGGGCAGCGCCCACACCTGCGACGCGGCGACGGTCATCCCCGATTTCGCCACGCACAGCAGAAACACCGCGAGCGCCGCCGACTGCGCGAACGCGGCGAGCCCGATGCTCGACGCCATCACGAGGCCGACGACGAGGAACAGCTTGCGCGTCGCGGTCAGCGACAGCCGGCCCGACGCATGAACGCGGTCCGACGCCCAGCCCGCGAGCACCTCGACGAACATCGACACGAACAGCGGCAGCGACGCCATGAAGCCCATCTCCATCAGCCCCATCCCGCGCTCCTTGACGAGATAGGTCGGCAGCCACGTGATGAAGAAGTACGAGTTGTAGTTGATCATGAAGAAGCCGATGCACATCGCGCAGACGTTGCGGTGCGCGAGCAGCCGATACCACGGCATGCGCGGCGCGCCGGCGTCCGTGCGCGCGGCAGGCTGCCCGCCGCGGATGTGCGCGAGCTCGGCCGCGTTCACGCGCTTGTGCCGCGCGGGAGAATCCTTGAACACGACGAACCACGCCGCGCTCCAGACGATGCCGAGTGCGCCCGTCGCCGCGAACGTGACGCGCCAGTCGAACGCCGCGATCAGCCACGCGATCAGCGGTAGCGCGATCGCGCTGCCGAGCTTCGAGCCGCTGTCGAAGATCGCGGCCACCGTCGCGCGCTCCGCCTTCGGAAACCAGCGCGCGGTGATGCCCGCGTTGCTCGGGTACGCGCCCGCCTCGCCGACGCCGAGCGCGACGCGCAGCGCGACAAGCGACTTGAAGCCGTTCGACAGCCCCGTCACCGCGGTCGCGAGCGACCACCACAACACCGCGAAGCCGAGCACCTTCTTCTGCCCGCAGCGATCGGCGAGCATGCCGGCCGGCAATTGCAGCAGCGCGTACGACCAGAAGAACGCCGACATCACGATGCCCATCTCGACCGGGCCCAGATGGAATTCCTTCTGGATGTGCGGCGCGGCGGCCGACAGCACGGTGCGGTCGATATAGTTGATCGCGATCGCCGCCCACATCAGGCCGGCGACGATCCAGCGCACGTTCGAGCGCGTGCCGCGTTGCGGGGTGTGCTGCATGGTGTGTCTCCGAGATTGTCTTGATGCTTCGCGTACTTCGCCGCGTATTCGCTTTACCGCTTTACCGCTTTACCGCTTTACCGATTTGCCGATTTGCCGATTTGCCGCTCGACCGCTCGGTCGCCTTGTCGCCTTGACGATTCGCCGCCGCACCGACCGTTCGCCGTGCCGCGCCGCCTAGCTGACGATCCCGAGATGCCACGGCACGAACTCGTGATCGCCGAGCCCGAGCAATTCACTCTTCGTCCGCGCGCCGGACGCCGCGCGCAGGATGTGCTCGAAGATCTCGCGCCCCATCTCCTCGACCGTGCGCTCGCCGTCGAGAATCCGCCCGCAGTTGATGTCCATGTCCTCCCCGAGCCGCTCGAACATCGGCGTGTTGCTCGCGAGCTTGAGCGTCGGCGCGGGCTTCGAGCCGAACATCGAGCCGCGGCCCGTCGTGAAGCAGATCAGGTTCGCGCCGCTCGCGATCTGCCCGGTGACGGCCACCGGGTCGTAGCCCGGCGAATCCATGAACACGAAGCCCGCGCGATCGATCGGCTCCGCGTATTCGTAGACGGCCTGCAACGGCGTCGTGCCGCCCTTCATCGCCGAGCCGAGCGATTTCTCGAAGATGTTCGCGAGGCCGCCCTGCTGGTTGCCGGGGCCGACGACGCCGTTGAACTGGCCGTTGTGGCCGCGCGTGTAGCGTTCCCACCACGCGAGGCGCTCGAGCAGCTTGCGGCCAACTTCCGGCGACACCGCGCGGCGCGTCAGCATGTATTCGACGCCGTGGATCTCGGGCGTCTCCGACAGGATCGCGGTGCCGCCGTGCCGCACGAGCAGATCCATCGCCGCGCCGAGCGCGGGGTTCGCGGTGATGCCGGAAAAGCCGTCGGAGCCGCCGCATTCGAGGCCGATCTTCAGATGGCTCGCCGGCACCGGCCGCCGCACGACGTCGTTCGCGGCGGGCAGCATCGCTTCGATCGCGGCGACGCCCGCTTCGATCGTCGCGCGCGTGCCGCCCGTCTCCTGCATTACGAGCGTGCGCATCAGCCGGCCCGTGTCGAGCCCTTGCGACGCGATCAGATCCGCGACCTGGTTGCGCTCGCAACCAAGTCCGACGATCAGGACCCCTGCGAGATTCGGATGGCGCGCATAGCCCGCGAGCGTGCGGCGCAGCACGTCGAAATGCTCGCTCGGCGACGACATCCCGCAGCCGCTCGTCTGCGCGAACGCGACGACGCCGTCGACGTTCGGGAACGCGGCGAGCCGCTCTTGCGTGAATCGCGCGGCGATCTGCCGGATTACGGTCGCCGAGCAGTTCACCGACGCGAGGATGCCGATGAAGTTGCGCGTCGCGACGCGCCCGTCCGGGCGCACGATGCCGTCGAACGTCGCGCGCTCGGCGGCGGCCACGTAGTCGACGGGCCGCACGTCGAGGCCGAAGCCCGGATCGCGCGCGAAATCGACGAGCTCGACGTTGTGCGTGTGCACGTGCTCGCCCGGCGCGATGTCGCGCGCCGCACGGCCGATCACCGCGTCGTACTTGCGGATCGGCTCGCCGCGCGCGATCGGCGCGGCCGCGACCTTGTGGCCGGGCGGCACCTGCGCGCGAATCCGCACCGCGACGCCGTCGAGCGCGAGCGTCTGGCCAAGCGACAGCGCGTCGCGCGCGATCAGCACGTTGTCGGCCGCGTGCAGCCGGATCAGGGGACCGGCGCGTGCCGGGCGTTGCTGCGACATTCCTGCTCCTTCGTTCTTTGTCGGCGGGGCGCGCCGACGTGGGTTGCGGCTTCGGCTTGCGCTTCGGCTTCGGCTTCGGCTTCGGCTTCGGCTTCGGCTTCGGCTTCGGCTTCGGCTTCGGCTTTCAGCATCGGCCTTGGCGTCGATTTCGGCCTCGATGTCGAGGCCGGTCGCGACGTCGGCGGCGCGCATCGGCATTGCCGTGGGCGCTCGCGCACCGCATCCCGATGCGACGTCGCATGACAGATCAACCTCGCCTCGAAGCGGCCCCCAAAGCGACCCCAAAGCGAGCGGCCTCAAGGCACGCCTCCAAGCGAGCCGCCTGCAACCTTCGTCCCGGACCGACGGCTCCGTTCCCGCATCGGGCAAAACACACGCCGTCCAACCGGCTCGTCCATACGTCGCGGTACGCGCACGGTTCGGCCTGCCCGCCTTCCCCGCCGCCGCGAAGCGACGCGAGCACATGCACGCGATGCCCCGACGACGCCGGCCGCGCTCCAACGCCCGTCGCCCCGCGATTCTCCAGATCTATGTTACCGGTTCATGTAACCGGTAACATAGCCGCGATCGTAGCCGCCTTTTGCGATAATGGCTACCCTCCATAACCCGAATCGAACCACCTTGCCCGTGACGAAACCCCAGCCCGCCCCCGCCGCCGCGCCGAGCCCGCCCGCCCGCCGTGCACGCAAGAACACCGGGCGCGTGACGCTGAACGATCTCGCGAAGCTGGTGGGCGTCACGAAAGTCACGGTGTCGCGCGCGCTGAACACGCCCGAGCTCGTGTCGGCCGACACGCGCGAGCGCGTGCTCGCCGCGGTCCGTCAGACGGGCTACACGCCCGATCTCGTCGCCGGCTCGCTCGCGTCGAACCGCAGCCGGCTGATCGTCGCGCTGATCCCGACGATCGCGGGCAGCGTGTTCCAGGAGACGGTCGCCGCGCTGACGAACGAGCTCGCGGCGGCCGGCTACCAGTTGCTGATCGGCCAGAGCGGCTACGACGATTCGCGCGAGGACGCGCTCATCGACGCGGTGATCGGCCGGCGCCCGGCCGGCATCGTGCTGACGGGCGTCGCGCATTCGGAGCACGCGCGCGGCAAGCTGCGCGCGTCGGGCATTCCGGTCGTCGAGACGTGGGATCTGACGCGCTCGCCGCTCGACATGCTAGTCGGCTTCTCGCACCGCGAGGTCGGCGAAGCCGCCGCGCGCTATTTGCAGCGGCGCGGCGCGCGCCGGCCCGCCGTCGTCACGCCGAGCGACCGGCGCGCGCAAGTGCGCACGCAAGCGTTCGTCGACGCGTTCGGCGCGGCGGCCGCAATCCCGGTAATCGCCGCCGAATCGCCCGCGTCGCTCGGCGACGGCCGGCGCGCGCTCGGCGAGCTGCTCGAACGCATGCCGGACGTCGACGCGATCTTCTGCGGCGCCGACGTCCTCGCGCTCGGCGTGCTGATGGAGGCGAGCCATCGCGGAATCGCGGTGCCACAACGGCTGCGCGTGCTCGGCTACGGCGACCAGACCTTCGCGAAGGACACGACGCCCGCGCTGACGACGATCCGCATCGACGGCACCGGCATCGGCAAGCTCGCCGCGTCGCTCCTGATCGAGCGGATCGAGCGCGATGCCGACGAGCGGCGCGTCGTCGACGTCGGCTTCACGCTCGTCGAACGCGACAGCGCGTAGCGACGCACGCGGACAATTCGCCCCCGACGCCGACGCCGCTCGAACGGCGTCGCCCTCTGATTCCGATCCGGAGCCTTCGACATGGACTTCACCCGACGCAGCCTGCTCGGCGCCGCGCTCGCCGGCGCGCTCGACGCGGCCGTGCCGTGCGCGCGCGCGCAGGCCGCCGGGCGCGCGACGCCAACGCCGACATCACCGTCGCCACAGCCGGACGACGCGCCGCGCGCCGCTCCCGACGAAACGATTCCGCTGTGGCCCGGCCCCGCACCCGACCCGATCGCGACGACGGGCGCGGGCGACGGCGAGCGGAGCGGCAAGCACGGCAGCGTGTCGCATGTCGCGCGGCCGCGGCTCAACGTCTATCGCCCCGCGCGCGGCACCGGCGGCGCGGCGCTCGTGATCGCGGGCGGCGGCTACGACCACGTCGAGCTCGGCAACGAGAGCACGCCGATGTGCACGTGGCTGAAGGCGCTGGGCGTCACCGCATTCGAGCTCGTCTACCGGCTTCCCGAGCAAGGCTGGTCCCGGCTCGCGCCGCTGCAGGACGGCCAGCGCGCGATGCGCGTGATTCGCGCGCGCGCGAAGCGCGACGGCTTCGACCCCGCGCGGATCGCGATCGTCGGCTTTTCCGCGGGCGGGCATCTCGCCGGGATGACCGCCGTCGAGCCCGACGCACGACGCTACGCGAGCGTCGACGACGCCGATCGCGAATCCGCGCGCCCCGATCTCGCCGCGCTGCTCTATCCGGTGCTGACGCTGATGCCGCCGTTCGACCGCACGCGCACGCGCCTGCACATCGTCGGCGCGCATCCGGCGCAGGCGGACAGCGAGGCGCTGTCGGCGAACCTGCACGTGAGTCCGCGCACGCCGCCGACGTTTCTCGCGCACGCGTTCGACGATCCGATCGCGCCGATCGACAACAGCCTGCTGATGGCGAGCGCGCTGCGCGCAGCGCAGGTGAGCGTCGAGCTGCACGCGTTCCAGACGGGCGGCCACGGCTGGGGGATGGGCAAGCCCGGCAGCGCCGTGCGCGCATGGCCCGCGCTCTTCGAGCAATGGGCGCGGCTGAACCGGTTGCTGCCGTGACGCGATCGCGCGCAGCGTACATCGCGCGGCGCGCGATGCGGCGCACGCGATCGCGCGAGGCGAAGCCGCGCGGCCGCGCACGCCGCCCCACACGACATGCGCGCCGCGCTTTCGCCGGCGCAACGCAACGCGACACGACCCGACACGCATCGCAACTCGCACGCCGCACAACGCGAAACCACGCGGCGCGCCCGCACGCGCGCTCGATCGATCGATCCAACACGCGGCCCGCTCTCCTGCGATCCGCTTTCCATCCGTAACGCCGCCGACATCAACCTGTAATTGCGTCGAAGGCGCATCGCCTCCATAGCTTCATACCAAACTGGTCCAATGCTGCCGTTTCGTTTCCAGCGCACGGCGCGTCCCCGACGCCCGCGCTTCCCGCGCGACCGGTTCCCGCCGCGCGATCCGCCGCGGATTCGCGTCATCCGAACAGCCTTTCCTGGGAGTCCCACCTGATGTTTCGTCGAGCCTTGATCGCCACCGCGTGCGCCGGATCGGCCATCGCCCTCCATGCCTGCGGCGGCACCGACAGCTCCGCGCCCGTCACGTCGCAGAACGCGTTGCAAACCGCGACGCCGATCAAGCACCTCGTCGTGATCTACGGCGAGAACGTGTCGTTCGACCACTACTTCGGCACCTATCCGAGCGCCGCGAACCCGCCGGGCGAGCCGGCGTTCAGCGCGGCGTCGGGCACGCCGTCGGTCAACGGCCTGGCGGGCCTGCTGCTCACCGCGAATCCGAACGCGACGAATCCGGCGAACGGCACGGGCGCGACGAATCCGTTCCGCCTCGACCGCACGCAGGCCGCGACGGCCGACCAGAACCACGCGTACACGGCCGAAGAGCAGGCATACGACAACGGCCTCGCCGATCTCTTCCCGAAATACACGGGCAACGGCTCGAGCGGCGGCGCGGGCGCGTTCGGCACGACGGGCCAGGTGATGGGCTACTTCGACGGCAACACGGTGACGGCGCTGTGGAACTACGCGCAGCGCTTCGCGATGAGCGACAACGCGTATACGTCGACCTACGGCCCGTCGACGCCGGGCGCGCTCAACGTGATCGCCGGCCAGACCAACGGGATGCAGATCGTGAAGACGTCGAAGGCCGCATCGACGCTCGCGAAGACGTCGTACTACATCAACGACGGCCAGGGCGGCCTCACGATGATCAATGACGTCGACCCCGGCTACGACATGTGCTCGAGCCAGACCGATCAGGCGATGATGTCCGGCAAGAACATCGGCGATCTGCTGAACGCGCGCAACATCACGTGGGGCGGCTTCATGGGCGGCTTCAACCTGTCGACGACGAACGCGAACGGCACGACAGGCTGCAAGCGCAGCACGATCGCGACCGCCGTGAACGCGGCGACGACCGACTACATCCCACACCACAACTGGTTCCAGTATTACGCGTCGACGGCGAACCCGCAGCACACGCGCCCGAGCTCCACCGCGGCGATCGGCTCGAGCCTGCAGACGGACGGCAAGACGCCTGAGCCCGCGAACCATCAGTACGATTCGGACGACTTCTTCGCGGCCGTGAAGGCGGGCAACTTTCCGTCGGTCAGCTTCCTGAAGGCGCCCGCCGCGCAGGATGCGCACGCCGGCTACTCCGATCCGCTCGACGAGCAGCAGTTCGTGACGAATGTCATCAACTTCCTGCAGCAGCAGCCCGACTGGCAGAACACCGCGGTGATCATCACCTACGACGACTCGGACGGCTGGTACGACCATGCGTACGCGAGCCCGACGCGCGCGTCGTTCGACGCGGTCGATCAACTGAACGGCAACGGCGCGTGCGGCTCCGGCACGGCGACGACGGGCACCAACGGCGCGCCCGTCAACGGCCGCTGCGGCCCGGGCACGCGGATTCCGTTCGTGGTCGTGTCGCCGTGGGCGAAGCAGAACTACGTGAGCCACACGCTGATCGATCAGGCGTCGGTGGTCCGCTTCATCGAGGACAACTGGCTCGGCGGCCAGCGGATCGGCGGCGGCTCGTTCGACGCGACGGCAGGCGACATGCGCGATCTGTTCAACTTCACCGGCACGGTGAACGCGGCGCCGCTGTACCTCGATCCGACGCTCGGCACGAAGGTCGCGGCGGCGCCCTCGATGTGACCGGTCCGGATGTGTCGCGCGGCGTGCCGCCGCGTGACGCCCGACACGCGGCCGGCCGGCGCGCAGCGCGTCGGCCGGCCGTCGCTCCGGCGCGCCGCGCGCCGGATTTTTCGTTTGCACGATGACGACCGAACGTTCCAGCATGGCCGAACCGCTTTCCGCGCAATCCGCGTCGCCCGCCCGATCCGCCGCTGCCGCGCGGCCTTGCCGCCCCGCCCGGCCCGATGCGCGCGCGGCGGCCGCGCCTCCCGCCGGCTCGCCCCACGTGCGCCGCCGCAATGCGCGCGCCGTGCGCCACGCGCTGTCGCTCGCCGCATTCGGCGTGCTCGGCTCCGCTGCATTCGCGCTCGCGTTTCCGGAGCATGCGCCGGACGCGGTCGGCGCGATCGTCGAAAACCTGACGGGCGCGAATCCGCATCCGGTCACGCTGCATCGCCCGAGCGCCGAACCGCTGAGCGCGGTCGCGCAACTCGGCCGGGCGCTGTTCTTCGATCCGGCGCTGTCCGCGTCGGGCCGCCAGTCGTGCGCGTCGTGTCACAGCCCCGACCGCGCATACGGGCCGCCGAACGATCTCGACGTGCAGTTGGGCGGCGCCGCGCTCACGCGGCCCGGCTACCGGCCCCCGCCGTCGCTGATGTACCTGTACCGTCAGCCGAATTTCAGCATCGGCCCCGACTCGTCCGAGAGCGACGATGCGGCGAGCGTCGCGCAGCAGGCGGCCTCGGCGGCGGGCGTCGTGCGCGAGCAGAAGACGGCGGGCGCCGCCGCCGCGCCGCAACTCGTGCCGCAAGGCGGAATGTTCTGGGACGGCCGCGCGGACACGCTGCAGCAGCAGGCGTTCGGCCCGCTGCTCAATCCCGTCGAAATGGCGAACGCGAGCATCGACGACGTCGCGCGCAAGCTCGCCGACGCACGGTATGCGGCGCAGTTCCGGCAGCTGTTCGGCCCGCGCATCTTCGACGACGCGCGTCTTACGGTATCCGAAGCAATGTTCGCGATCGCGCGCTACCAGGTCGAGGACCCGTCGTTCCATCCGTATTCGAGCAAGTACGACCTCTGGCTCGAAGGCGACGCGCGCCTCACGCAGGCCGAACTGCGCGGGATGCGGCTCTTCAACGATCCGGCGAAGGCGAATTGCGCGGGCTGCCATCTGTCGAAACCGGCCGCGGACGGCTTGCCGCCGATGTTCACCGATTACCAGTACGAAGCGCTCGGCGCGCCGCGCAACCGCGCGCTTGCGCAGAACCGCGATCCGGCGTTCTACGATCTCGGCATCTGCGGGCCGTTCCGCGAAGACCTGAAGACGCAGACGCAATACTGCGGCATGTTCGCGACGCCGTCGCTGCGCAACGTCGCGACGCGACGCGTGTTCTTCCACAACGGCGTCTATCACTCGCTCGATCAGGTGCTCGCGTTCTACAACCTGCGCAGTGTCGATCCGGGCAAGGTGTATCCGCGCGACGCGAGCGGCCGGGTCCGGCAGTACGACGACATTCCGCCCGCGTATCGCGCGAACGTCGACGTCGCCGACGCGCCGTTCGATCGCAAGCCCGGCGACGCGCCCGCGATGACCGAGCAGGACATGCGCGACATCGTCGCGTTCCTGAACACGCTGACGGACGAGAAGCGCTGAGAGCCCGTTTGGAAATGCAAATTTCCGCCCTCGTAGCCACGCTGATGTAGCGCGCTGCTTTGAAAGTAGCCCGTCGGCAAGGAATGCAGGCGTGGACCAGATGAGCTGGAATTCGCCATTCATCAATTTTCAAACGGGCTCTGAGCTTCGTCCGATGTGCGGCGGGCCCGGAATCGCGCACGCCTGCTTGCGCGGATTCCAGGCCCGCCCGTGTCGACGATCCGGGCCCCGCGCGCGGCGCGCCGCGCGCGCCGCATCGCATTCGCCTTGGCGCGCGATTCGTCGCCGCGCCGGACCGCGCCCGCCCCGCTACGCATTCGCCGTCACCGGCGGCCGCCGACGTTCGCAAGCCCAAAAATCTCCGAGTTGTTCGTCGCGTCGTGCGGTTTCCATCACGCACGTGCGGCCGTCCGTCATTGACGAGCTCGTGCTTCGCGCCACATCGACAACACGATGGAGAATTCGACATGCTGAAAAATTCGTCGGTACGCACGTCGTCGGCCCGCGCGAGAAACTTCCGGCCGGCAAGCCATGGACCAATGCGCCGCTGACCATCAAGGTGCCGTTCCCCGCGGCGCGCCCCTCGCGTCCCGTCGTCGTCGCATGCGCTTTGCAGGACCCGAAACACCCGGCCCCTTGTCCGGACACGCTCGCGCTCGCCGTGATCAGCGTCACCAACACCGATCTCACGGTCAACATCTACCGCACCGATTACGCCGGCGCCGATGATACGACGAGCGGCCGGGGGCAGAATCCGCATCTGCCGTGCATCGCCGAAACGCCGGCCTGATGCGGCGCCGGGCGCGGCATGCGCGTCGCGCGATGCGTCGGCGATCTTCGCGCAGATGGCCGCGATGCCTGCCGGCGCGAACATGCGACAGGCATCGCCGGGCGTCGGCGCGCATCGCCGCAGGTGCGCGCGACGTCGCCTTCCTCCCAGCCGCTCGCCGCGGCGCACGCGACGTGCGGCGAGCCATGTCACATCGCGCGCGGCATGCCGAATCCGCAGTCAGAATCAGCGGTCCGCGATCCGCGATCCGCACGCGGTACGCCATACCGTACGCGGCGCGTCACGCGATACGCTGCGCGTCGTCGTTAGGGCTTCGAATAAAGCGACATCGCAAATCGAATTTGCCCTTCCGGATATCGTCTCGCGGCATCGTCGATGGCCGCCGATCCGCCCGTCACGCCCGCTTCTCTCTATACCGCGCGATCAAGCGAAACGCCGCGACCGAACCCGCCACCGCGATCAGCATCGGAATCAGGAAATCATGCCCGACGCGCGTGAACTCGACGATCAGCACGGTCGCGGTGAGCGGCATCTGCATCGACGCGGCGAGAAACGCCGCCGCGCCGACGATCGCGCACGCACCGGCGGGCATGCCTGGCCAGGCGACGCTCCATAGCCCGCCGAGCACGATCGCGAGCAGCGCGCCGTTCGCGAGCCCCGGCGTCAGCAGCCCGCCTTCGGCGCCCGCGCGCAGGCTGCCCCACGTGATCGCCACCTTCAGCACGAGCAGCGTCGCCGCGAGAGCGATCGCGAGCTGTCCGTCGAAGCCGAGCGCGGCCGGCCCCTTGCCGTTGCCGAGCAGTTGAGGAAAGTGCATCGCGAGCGCGCCGACGACCGCGAAATTGACGAGCGCGAGCACCGGCAGCCGCCCATCCTTCGGCGCGCGCGCCCGCGCGTGCGCGGTCAGCCGAGCGAAGCCGTATGCGGCGGCGCCGAACAGCGGCCCGCAGACGGCCGACCACGCGACCAGCGACGCATCCGCCGCAAGCGGCGCGACGTGATACTGCTGCTCGTTGCCAAGCCCGATCCACGCGACGAACGCCGCGATCGCGGACGTCGCGACGGCCGGCACGAGCGCGCGCCACGCGAACGTGCCGAGCAGCACTTCGAGCACGAAGAGCGCGCCGCCGAGCGGCACGTTGTAGACGGCGGCGAGCCCCGCGCCGGCACCGCACGCGACCATCACGCGCGCGTCGGCGGCGGGCAACCCGGCGCGATGCGCGAGCCAGCCGGCCCACATCGCGCCGATCTCGCGCGGCGCGACCTCGCGGCCGAGCGGCGAGCCGAGCGCGACGGTGACGATCTGCAGCAGCGCATGCACGGTCGTGCTGACCACCGGCATCCGCGAATCGTCGGCGCGCACCGCGCGGCGAATGCTGACGAGCGGCGCGCCGAACCGGTACAGCGCCCACCAGCCGCCGCCCGCGACGACGCCGCAGCCGATCAGCACGGCAAGCCGACGCAGCGGCGGCGCGGCCGTCACGCCCTGCAGAAAGCTCTCGTCACCGATCATGTGCGCGACGTCGTACCCGTACGCGGCGTGCTGGATCGCATGCAGCAGCAACGCAAGCAGCATCCCGCCGAGGCCCGCGCCGACGCCCGTCAGCAACGTGACGGCCGCGAGCTTGACGAGCGGGCTGCGCGCGGCGGCGGCCGCCGTCGGCGCGGATTCGGGCGACGTCGACGAAGCGGCTGAAGCCGCGGAAGCGGAAGCAGAAGCGGATGCGATCGGAGCGGACATGGGCGATGGCGATTCGAATGGGCAAGCCGGCGCGCGTCGGCGAAGAGGCTCGGCATGAACGAATGGCGCCATCGTATGCGTCGGTCAATCATGAAACAAATGGATTTTTCTTCTTTATTGATGAATTCAACGCACTCGTCGCTGCGCGACGCGTGGCGAACCGACGGGGTCGCCCTTCCCCGAGGCCGCCCACATCACGCGGCTCCGCTCGGCGCCCGACGTTGCAAGCCACCGCCCCCGCGTTTTCCCTGATCGCTTCGCACTTGACTGCATGCATCGCATCGACAACACTGCGTGACATCTCAAGTGTGATCACGGATCACACATCAAACCCAAAGGAGCCCGACTTGGCACCGCGCATCGTCCCGCCCGCGCTCAAGGCAATCGAACAGGAAACGATGGCCGACAAGGTCTACCAGCAACTGCGCGAGGCGCTGATGAGCGGCCGCTTCGCGCCCGGCCAGGCGCTCAGCCTGCGCAGCGTCGCCGAGGCGGTCGGCTCGTCGACGATGCCCGTGCGCGCCGCGCTCACGCGCCTGCGCGCGGAGCGCGCGCTCGCCGACGGCCCGAACCGGGCGCTCGTCGTGCCGCCGATGACCGTCGAGATGCTCGACGAGCTGCGCGACGTGCGCATCGCGCTCGAAGGCTGCGTGGCCGAGCGCGCGGCGGCGCGGATGACCGATGCGCAGATCGCCGGCGTGCGGCGCATTTGCGAGACGATGAACGCGCACGTCGAAGCCGGCCGAAGCCGCGCGTACCTGCAGAGCAACTTCGCGTTCCACAGCGCGATCTACGCGCACGGCGCGAGCGAGAACACGCTCGCGATCATCCAGAACCTGTGGATGCGCATCGGCCCATTCCTGAACATGGTCGCGCTCGACGTCCCGCACATGCGGCGCTCGATGGACGCGCACCGCGCGATCGTCGACGCGCTCGAGCGGCGCGACGGCGCGGGCGCGCGCGCGGGCATCGCGCTCGACATCGGCGGCGCCGCGCACGATCTCGCCGCGACGCTCGCGGCCGAACGCGAGCGGCTCGGCCCGCGCCGGCTCGCGAACGAATAAGCAGTCCAGCCTTCGAGGCAGCGCGCGCGGCGCGCAGCCCGTCGAGCATCTCGCCCGTCATCGGCGACATCAAAAAAATACAGACATCACTGGAGACAGACATCATGACTGCACTCGATCTGCTGAAACCGTACGCGGGGCTGCGCGTACTCGTGACCGGCGGCGCGTCCGGCATCGGGCTCGCGATCGCCGACGCGTTCGCCGAATGCGGCGGCAAAGTTCACGTCTGCGACGCGTCCGAGAAGGCGCTCGCCGTGCTCGCCGGCCGGCCGTCGCGCGCCGCGCTCGGCACGACGCTCGCCGACGTCGCCGATCCGGCCGCCGTCGAGCGCGTGTTCGCCGACATCGCGCGCACGCTTGGCGGGCTCGACGTGCTCGTCAACAACGCGGGCATCGCCGGGCCGACGGGCGGTATCGACGAGATCGATCCCGCGCAATGGGAGCAGACGGTCGCAATCAACCTGAACGCACAGTTCCAGTTCGCACGGCGCGCGGTGCCGATGCTGCGCGACGCGCCGCACGGCGGCGCGATCATCGCGCTGTCGTCGGTCGCGGGGCGCCTCGGCTACGCGTTTCGCACGCCTTATTCGGCGACCAAGTGGGCGGTGGTCGGCCTCGTGAAGAGCCTCGCGATCGAGCTCGGCCCGCTCGGCATCCGCGTGAACGCGATCCAGCCTGGCATCGTGCGCGGGCCGAGGATGCGCCGCGTGATCGAAGCGCGCGCCGCGCAGCTCGGCATCGACTACGACCAGATGGAGGCGCGCTATCTCGAGAAGATCTCGCTGCGCCGGATGACCGATCCGGACGAAATCGCCGCGACGGCGCTGTTCCTCTGCTCGCCGGGCGGCCACGGAATTTCCGGGCAGGCGATTTCCGTCTGCGGCAACGTCGAGACGCTCTGACCCGCCGCTCCGTCATCGCCCTTCATCGCCCCTCACCGCCGAGCATGGAAAGGAGCCCTAACGTGGCCAGCACCCGCAAAGTCATCGTCACCTGCGCGCCGACGGGCGCGATCCATACGCCGTCGATGTCGCCGCATCTGCCGGTGACGCCGCGCGAGATCGAGGACGCGGCGGTCGCGGCCGCCGAAGCCGGCGCGGCGATCCTGCACCTGCACGCGCGCGATCCCGCCGACGGCAGGCCGACGCAAGACCCGGCCGTATTCGCCGAATTCCTGCCCCGCATCAAGGCGCGCACCGACGCGGTGATCAACATCACGACGGGCGGCAGCCCGCACATGACGGTCGCCGAGCGGCTGCGCCCCGCGCATCATTTCCGGCCCGAGGTCGCGTCGCTGAACATGGGCTCGATGAACTTCGGCCTCTATCCGATGCTCGAGCGCTTTCGCGAATTCCGGCACCCGTGGGAACGCGAGCATCTGGAAAAAAGCCGCGATCTCGTCTTCAAGAACACGTTCGCGGACATCGAAGCGATCCTGACGAGTTGCGGCGCGAACGGCACGCGCTTCGAATTCGAGTGCTACGACGTCTCGCACCTGTACAACCTCGCGCATTTCGTCGACCGCGGGCTCGCGAAGCCGCCGTTCTTCGTCCAGAGCGTGTTCGGCCTGCTCGGCGGCATCGGCGCGCATCCGGAGGATCTCGCGCACATGCGCCGCACGGCCGACCGCCTGTTCGGCGCAGATTACGTGTGGTCGATTCTCGGCGCGGGCCGCAACCAGATTCCGCTCGCGACGATCGGCGCCGCGCAAGGCGCGAACGTGCGCGTCGGCCTCGAGGATTCGCTGTGGATCGCGCCGGGCACGCTCGCCGAATCGAGCGCTGCACAGGTGCGCAAGATTCGTCAGGTGCTCGAAGGATTGTCGCTCGAGATCGCGACGCCCGCCGACGCGCGCGCGATGCTCGCGCTCAAGGGCCGCGACGCGGTCAACTTCTGACACGGCGCCGCCCGACCATTCGACACGCAAGCGCAGAAACGCGGCATCGGCATGCGCCGATGCCCGGCAGGCCGCCTTTCGCCCCGCTCCCCACGAGCGCCGCCGGCGCGCGACCCGCGCATCTGCCCGTCACCTGCTGAACGCGGAGCGCCGTGCTTGCCGTGCGCTCCGGCTCGTCCCTACCGGAGTCGCATTCATGTCCGCTCAACACGCCGAAGCCCTCTGCCCACCCGCGGGCGACGCCCGCTCGTCGCTGAACCGCCTGCTGTTTCGCAAGCTGATGCCGCTCTTGATCGCGGCCTACGTGATCAGTTTTCTCGATCGCACGAACATCGCGTTCGCGAAGCATTCGATGAGCATCGATCTCGGCCTTTCATCGGCCGCGTACGGCCTCGGCGCGGGGCTCTTCTTCCTCACGTACGCATTGTTCGAAATCCCGAGCAATCTGATCATGCATCGCGTCGGCGCGCGGTTCTGGATCACGCGGATCATGATCACGTGGGGAGCGCTGTCCGTCGCGATGGCGCTCGTGCGCGGCGAGACGTCGTTCTACGCGATGCGCCTTCTGCTCGGCGCCGCGGAAGCCGGGCTCTTTCCCGGCGTGATGCTGTATCTGACCTACTGGTTCGGCGGCGAGGAACGCGCGCGCGCGACCGGCTATTTCCTGCTCGGCGTGTGCGTCGCGAACATCGTCGGCGGCCCGCTCGCGGGCGCGCTGCTCGAGCTAGACGGCGCGCTCGGGCTGCACGGCTGGCAATGGCTCTTCATCGTCGAGGGCATTCCGGCGATCGTGCTCGCGTTCGTCGTCTGGACCTGCCTGCCGGACCGGCCGAGCGACGCGCGCTGGCTCGCGCCCGAGCTCGGCCAAGCGCTCGAGCGCGCGCTCGCGAGCGAGCAGGCGCAGAGCGCGGCGGCGCACGGCGCGCACGCGTTCGGTGCCGCGCTGCGCGATCCGCAGATCTGGCTCGCGATCTTCGTGTACTTCTGCCATCAGTTGACGATCTATACGATGATCTTCTTCTTGCCCGGCATCGTCGGCGAATCGGGGCGCTTCACGCCGGTCGTCGTCGGCCTGCTGACCGCGATGCCGTGGATCGCCGCGGCGCTCGGCGCGGCGACGCTGCCGCGCTTCGCGCGCGATGCGTCGCAATCGCGGCGGATGCTGTGCGCGGGGCTCGTCGTGATGGCGGCGGGGCTCGTCTGCGCCGCGTACGCGCCGCCCATGGCCGCGCTCGTGAGCGTGTGCGCGGCCGCGTCGATGTTCTTCGTCGTGCAGTCGATCGTCTTCACGTTCCCCGCCTCGCGCCTTTCCGGCAGCGCGCTCGCGGGCGGGCTCGGGCTCGTCAACACGTGCGGCCTGCTCGGCGGCTTCGTCGGCCCGGCCGTCGTCGGCGCGATCGAACAGGCCACCGGCCACGCGAAGAACGGCCTCGCGTGGCTCGCGATCGCGCTCGTCGTCGCCGCGCTCGCGAGCCTGCGGCTCAGGCACGGGTGCGAGTGACGGCATCAGGAGCGGCGGGCCGCATGCACCCGCCGCCTCCATGTGTCAGCGCGCGGCCGGATAGTCGATGCGCTCGGGCGCGCGGCGCATGATCACTTCGCCGCCGCGAATCGACAGCAGCGCCTTCGCCTGCCGCCGCAGCGCCTCGTAGTCGTCGCTCGCGTCGAGCACGACGAGGTTCGCGGGCCGGCCCGGCTCGATGCCGTAGCGCTCGCCGAGATGCATCGCCCGAGCGCTGTGGTCGGTGACGAAGTCGAGGCTGCGCGCGAGATCCTGATAGCCCATCATGTGGCAGATGTGCAGCCCGGCGTCGAGCACGCGCAGGATGTTGCCGTTGCCGAGCGGATACCACGGATCGCGAATCGAATCCTGCCCGAAGCACACGTTCATGCCGGCGCGGTCGAGCTCGGCGACGCGCGTGACGCCCCGGCGCTTCGGGAACGTGTCGAAGCGGCCCTGCAAATGGATGCTCTCGGTCGGGCACGAGACGAAATTGATTGCCGAGCGCTTGAGCAGGCGAAACAGCTTCGAGCAATACGCGTTGTCATACGAGCCCATCGCGGTCGTGTGGCTCGCCGTCACGCGCGCGCCGACGCCGCGCACGCGCGCTTGCTCGGCGAGCACTTCGAGAAAGCGCGAATGCGGATCGTCGGTTTCGTCGCAGTGCACGTCGACGAGGCAGCCGGTGCGCTCGGCGAGATCCATCAGGAACTCGATCGAGCTCACGCCCTGCTCGCGCGTGTTCTCGAAGTGCGGGATGCCGCCCACGACGTCCGCGCCCATCTCGATCGCGCGCTCCATCAGCGCGCGGCCGCCTTCGAACGATTCGATCCCTTCCTGCGGAAACGCGACGATCTGCAGATCGATGAGCGCGCGCGCCTCTTGCTTCACTTCGAGCATCGCCGCGAGCGCGGCGAGCGAAGGATCGGTGACGTCGACGTGCGTGCGAACGTGCTGAATGCCGTGGTCGCGCAGCATCCCGATCGTCGCATGCGCGCGCGCCTTCGTGTCCGCATGCGTGATCGTCGTCTTGCGCTGCGCCCAGCGCTCGATGCCTTCGAACAGCGTGCCGCTCATGTTCCATTCGGGCTCGCCCGCCGTCAGCACCGCGTCGAGATGGATGTGCGGCTCGACGAGCGGCGGGATCACGAGCTTGCCTTCCACGTCGACTTCGTCCGCGCCCGGTGCGCCTTGCGTGTCGATGCGCGCCGCCTGCTGCTCGACGCTCACGATCGTGTCGCCGTCGAGCGCGATGCTGAAAAGGCCGCTGCGCTTGCGC
The DNA here is from genome assembly GCF_000773065.1 of Burkholderia sp. ABCPW 111. Lineage (NCBI taxonomy): Bacteria > Pseudomonadati > Pseudomonadota > Betaproteobacteria > Burkholderiales > Burkholderiaceae > Burkholderia > Burkholderia sp. ABCPW 111. The sequence continues at coordinate 18,820 of NZ_JPWT01000115.1, forward strand.
AGCGTCGCGTTGATGAGCTTCATCAGAACTCCTGTCGTTGCGTGTCCGACATCCGCCACGCGAGCAGCGCGACGGACGCGTTCAACCGAAAATACGGATCGGCGAGCGATTGCCCCGACTGCGTCTCGATCCTGCGCAGCCGGTGATTGAGCGTGTTGCGATGAATCGACAACTGCTCGGCCGCCTTGATCGCGTTGCCGTTCTCCTGAAGCAGCGCCTCGAGCGTCTCGATCAGCATCGTCGGATGCTTGCGGTTGCTGTCGAGCAGATTACCGAGCGTTTCCTTCACGAAGCTGTCGATCAGCGTCGGATCGGGGATCGCGGCGAGCAGCTTCAATACGCCGAGTTCGCTGTAATCGCACAGCCCCAGCCCCGGCCGCATGCCTTCGGCGACGCCGAGCGCCTGTCGCGCCTCGGCGAGCCCGCGGCAATAGTGGCGCGCGGCGCCGACCGTCGACGAGATTCCGACGAATAGCGTGAGCGGGCCGATCTGCCGGTTCAGCGCGTCGCGCAGCGCGCCGAGCGCGAGCTTGCTCTTGCGAAAGCGCGGATCGTCGCACGGCAGCAGCAGCACGAACAGCTCGCCCTGCTCGACGACGGGCAGCGCGCCGTGCGCGTCGCGCAGCCAGTCGTCGAGGCCGCGCTGCACGGTCTGCCGCGCCTCCTGCAGCAGCGCTTCGGCCAGGGCCGGCTCTCGTCCGTCGAACAGCGCCGGCACGCCCGCGAGCCGCAGCGCGACGACGCGCCGCGGCCTGTCGAGCGCGAGCTGCAGGTTGCGCGCGCGATGGGCCGCGATGTCGATGCTCGGGTAATCGCCCGTCAGCAGCTGGTTGACGATGTCGCGCTGCGAGCGCAGCGTGTTCTCGTGCCGCACGAGCGCGGTGCCGATCAACTGCGTGACGATCACCATCTTCAGCAGATACGGCTGCTCGATCAGCGGAATGTCGAACTGCTCGGCAAGCGCGACGACGGAATCGGGAATGCGGCGAATGAACGCCTCGCCCGTCAGGATCACCATCCCGGCGATGCGGCTCTTCGCCCCTTCGCGAATCAACTGCAGCAGGTTCGCCTCGTCGCGCGGATGATTGATTCCGGTGACGAACACGAGCTCGCCGCCCATCACCCAGTCGGCGATGCCCTCGTTCTCCGCGACGTAATACCAGCGCACCGGCCGCTGCACACCGCGCTCACCCGCGCGCAGCTCGAGCTCCTCGAGGCCGGGCAGGTGCAGGATCTCGCTGACGGTCAGACTCATCGCTTCACTCTCCCTGGACCGACGGCGCACGCGCGATGCGCTCCGCAATCTGCACGAACGCGATGTAGCTAAGCGACGACGCGGCGATGCCGACGAGCGGCGCGATCCACGGCGACGCATACGCGAGCCCCGCGCCGATCGCATACGCGGCGAGCCCCGCGACATTGAAGCGCGGCAATCGGGCGGCAGCGATCGCCGGATAGCGGCCGCGGTGGCGATACCAGAAATCGGCGAGAATCACGCCGCCGACGGGCGGAATGATCGATCCGAGCAGGATCAGGAACGGAATCAACAGTTCGTACATGCCGCCGATCGCGAGCACGATGCCGACCGCCGCGCCGACGAGCGTCAGCGTGCGGCGGCGCTCGCTGCGCAGCAGATGGCACGCGGCCGCCGACACGTTGTAGATCGTCGGCCCCTGGATCGTCCACAGGTTCATGCAGAGCATCACGACGGCCGCGATCGACAGCCCTTGCAGCATCATCACTTCGACGATGTCGGACTGCTGATAGACGATCGCGCAATACGCGCCCGCGACGATCATCAGCCCGTTGCCGACGAAAAAGCCGATCATGCTCGCGGCGACGGCCGCGCGGCCGCTCTTCGCGAGCCGCGTCCAGTTCGTCGCCTGCGTCGCGCCGCTCGCGAACGTGCCGAACACCATCGTGACCGCGGCGGCGAAGCTCAACGGCTGCGTCGGCACGATCTTCGCGAGGCCCGGCCAGCCGCCGACGTCGCGCGTCGCGATCCACATCGACACGACGAGCAGCACGAACATCAGCGGCACCGATACGCGCGACAGCGCGTCCATCCCGCGATAGCCGACGATCGCGGTGATCGAGAAGCCGAACCCGAACAGCACCATCAGCGGCGTCGTGACCGACGCGGGCCAGCCGAGCAGCTTGACGAGCACGATCGCGACCGTCGCGGTGCCCCATGCGTACCAGCCGAGCTCGGCAAAGCCGAGCAGGAAGTCGGACAGCTTGCTGCCGACCTCGCCGAAACAGAAACGCCCCATCAGCACCGAATTCAATCCGCTGCGCGACGCGACGAACGCAAGCGCCGCCGCGTAGGCCGCGAGCAGCAGATTGCCGACGACCGCCACCCACAGCATGTCGACGACGCGAAACGCAACGCCGATCTTGCCGCCCGCGAACATCGTGCCCGTGAAGAACGTGAAGCTGAGCAGCACCATCGTGATCGACAGTACGCCTTTGCGCTCGTGTGCCGGCACTTCGCTCAATGAGAACTCACCCCGTGTCGCCATCGTTTTTTGGTCTCCAGCATTTCAGCGTGAACGGATGATGCGCGGCCAATCAAGCCGTCGCATCCCGATTTGGACAATTAATACCGAAATCGAACTCGAATACGGCAAAGCGGACAATCCCCGCCGTTCACTTTGCACAGGCACCGCTCATCACGTCAGCGCCCGGCCGCCATTTTACTGTGCAAAGCGCTCAATGCAATAACGCAATCCAAGGCGAGTAATTCAGGCCGGGAAAAACTGATTCGTCGCTATATTGAAAAAATTTCCGATTATGTCGGAAACTTGGCGGGCATATTTCGGGGAAATCGGTCGGAAAGCGCTTGCCGAAAAAGCGTGCGGATGGACATGCGGCAAGGACGGCGAGCGGCAAGCGTGCGCAGTCGCGGCGCGACGCGGCCGATTGGCGCGGCGCGACGAAATTCGACGCGAGCATGACGAGCGACGCGGCGCGTGCGCGATGCTGCGGCGCGACGATGCGACGAAATGACGTCGCGGCGAAATGACGACGCAACGGCGCAACAACGCAACGCGCGGCCCGCGCGCCGCATCGTCACGCCGCATTCACTGCCAGCCCTCGATTTTCAGCCCGCTGTCCCGCTCCGCCTCCTCGCGCGATACGTCACGCACCGTCTGCCCGAACGTCCAGACGTGCCGCTCGGGATCGCGCGCGCGGTACGTGCGATCGCCGTAGAACTGATCGGCGGGCGCCTGCAGGATCACGGCGCCCGCCGCGCGGGCCCGCTCGCAATGCGCGTCGATGCCCGATTCGAGCCGCACGTGCACGCATTGCGTGTTCCTGCCGTCGACCGACGACGGGCTGACGGCGAAGTCGCTCCATCCGCCCTCGCCGATCATCACGATGCCGTCGCCGAACGACATCTGCGCATGCGCGACGCGTCCTTGCGCATCGCTGACGACGAGCTCGCGCGTGAAGCCGAATGCGCGCTCGAGCCATTCGAGCGCGGCGCGCGGATCGCGGTAGAACACCGCGCTGCTGAACGACGGGCGTCGGGATAAGGCATTCATGCGAGCGGCTCCTTCGGTGTCGTGTCGACGGCAAACCACTGTCGCCAACGCCGCGCGCCGTGTCAAGCCGCAAATTCGTGCTTCGTCCGTCGCCCGCGCGCAACGCCGCGCGGCGCCCGCGCCGCTAGAAGCGCGTGCGCAACCCGACCGCCGCCGCGACCTGATTGCCTGTCGACGACGCGCCGCCCGCGGTGTTGATCATCGCGACGTAGTTGCGGCCCGACGCGTGCTGGTACATTCCTTCGAGATAGACATCGGTGCGCAGCGACAAACGGTACACCGCCTGCAGATCGACCTGATGCCACTTCGGATCGGAACCGTACTTGACGGTGTGTTCGACGCGGCCGTCCGTATACGTGTACGCGGCGCCGACGCTGAACGCGGGCGTCACCTGATACTTTCCGTTCAGCTCGTAGTTGTCGAAGCGAACCGTGCCGCCCGTCGAGCCGAACGACGCGGTGTTCTCGTATTCGGCGCGCGTGTACACGAAGCCGGCCGTCGCCGGGCCGAACGCGTAGTTGATGCCGCCGCCGTACGAGCGCATCCGGTCCGCGCCGAGCGAGAAGCCGCCCCTGCCGTTCGCCGCCGATTCGACGACGTCGACCGCGCCCGGGCTGCCCGCCGTCGTGCCCTTCGAGCCGTCGATCTGCAGGTAGCCGGCCGCGACGTTCAATGGCCCGCGCGTGTAGCTCGCGCCGAAGCTGTATGCGCGGTTCGCCGCGAACCCGGTGCTGTTCGACATCGCGTACATGCCGCCGAACCTGAAGCCCGCGTATGTGTTGCTCGTGTACTTGATCGCGTTGTTGATACGCAGCGAGTGGTTCAGGTTGTCGTTGTCGAACGGGTGCGCGAAGCTCGCGTCGCCGAACGTGCCCGCCGTCGCCGACAGCGGCGCGACGAAATCGACGAGCGAATCGTATTGCCGGCCGATCGTCAGGGTGCCGAAACGATTGTCCGACAGCCCGACGTACGCGAAGCGGCCGAACAGGCGGCCGTCCTGGCCGAGCTTGCCGTTCTCTGAGTTGAAGCCGTTCTCCAGCACGAACAGCGCCTTCAGCCCGCCGCCGAGATCCTCGGTGCCGCGCACGCCGAAGCGGCTGCCGTTGACGGCGCCCGTCGTCGCCTGCACGAGCCCGCCGTGCGAGTTGCCGCTCGCGACGTTGTTCGTATACATGATCCCCGCGTCGATCAGCCCGTACAGCGTGACCGAGCTCTGCGCGTGCGCGGCCGTCGCGGCCAGGACCCCTGCGGTTGCGCATGCAAACCGGATGTTTTTCACAACGAAACTCCTTGTTGATTGGAATGAAACGACTCGATTCGACGACGACCGAGTTTAGGGATTCGTCCGCCGAGAATCAGCGGCCGGGCGCGTAGAGCTTCTTTGCGCAGGCCGGAACGAACGGACACACTTCCGTCACGAAGCCTCACCCCGATCGGCCGCGCGACGCGCTCTGCTGTTTTTCAGTGTTGTGCAATCCGCAAGGCTGCTTGCCTGCTCGGCCGGTTTTTCCGCGCGCGGCCGCTGCGTAGACTCTGCTTCGTCAGTTCGGATCGTTGAACCGCGAACTGCATCGAATCGAACCACACTGGAGGTCATCTTGAAATCGATCGTCGTCACCGCCGCCGCCCTCGTGCTTGCCGCACCGGTCGTCTCGTTTGCCCAATCGTCGAACGGCTCGCTCACGCGCGCGCAAGTCGTTCAGGAGCTCGTCGATCTGGAATCGGTCGGCTACCAGCCGTCGCGCGGCAACGAAACGACCTATCCGGACGACATTCAGGCCGCGCAGCGCCGTCTCGACGCGAAGCGCCTCGCCGCGCGCAAGGCCGCCGAGGCCGCGTACGGCCCCGCCGTCGCGGGCGCGGCGCAAGCCGGCAAGCCCGCGGCGGGCGTGCAGTAAACGAACGTCGTTGAGGAGACGTCGGGCAAGGAGACATCACGGATGAAGAGGCGATGCGAGATGCGTCGTCTCTTCGCTGTTTTGCTGTTTTGCTGTTTTGCTGTTTTGCTGTTTTGCTGTCTTGCTGTCTTGCTGTCTTGCTGTCTTGCTGTCTTGCTGTCTTGCTGTCTTGCTGTCTTGCTGTCTTGCTGTCTTGCTGTCTTGCTGTCTTG
>NZ_JPWT01000116.1:0-24038 GCF_000773065.1 Burkholderia sp. ABCPW 111
CCGTTGGCCCGTCCGTCCGTTGGCCCGTCCGTCCGTTGGCCCGTCCGTCCGTTGGCCCGTCCGTCCGTTGGCCCGTCCGTCCGTTGGCCCGTCCGTCCGCCGCGCGCCGCGCAAGCGGCCGTGCCGCTCACGCGGCCCCGCGCGGCTCGCTGCTCCATGCACACGCGCGAGAACCTGAAGTTCGACCGCGGAGCGGCCCTTCGCGCGCCCGCTCGTTGCGCGATGACGGCTGCGTCGCGCATTTTTTTACCAATGCGCTGTAACGAAAGTGTCGGCCGGATGGATCAACGATCGCACGCTCGGCCACGGCGAACGGATTTCCGCGATGCCGGCCGAAGAGAAGGCGCGCGCGCCGCGGCCGGTCTCGACATCGCGCACGCACCGCACGCTGGCGCGCGAGCCGCGCAACGCGATCGGGCACGCGTTCACCCTCGCCGACGATCAGATCGAGGCGGCGCCGACGCGGCGCACGCCGCGTCACGGCGACGTGCGCCGCGACGCGCTGCCGCCGCCGCTCGGCGCGACGCTCGCGCGCTCACGGCAGCGCTTCATTGCCGCGTCGCTCGAATACTTCAACGGCGACAAGCCGCGCATCGCCAAGGCGCTCGGCATCGGCCTCGAGCCGCTGCACAACCGGCTTACGCCGATGCGCGTGCGCGAGACCGAAGCACCGCGTTAGCGTGGGCGCGGCGCGCATCGTCTCGCCGGATGCTTTTGAACGAAAGCGCCATGTGGGCGATGCGCCGCCGAGAAACGCTTCGGCATGCAAACGATCCGATCCGAGATCAAGCGGTCAGGTCGAAACGAAAGACGGTGCCGCCGTTTCTTTCGAGCCACACGACATCGGCCGCGCCGACTGCGGCGATCGCGCGCGGCCAGAAACGCTGCGCGGGCGCGTTCCCGCGCATCACGCTCACTTCCCAGCGCCCCGGATGCGCGCGCCACAGCGCGCAAGCCGCCGCGGCGCCGCAGCCGTGGCCGCGCGCGTGCGGCAGGATGAAGAACTCGGCAATCGAATGGTCGACCTCGGGTTCGTCATGCGCGCGCACGAACGCGAAGCCGATGCGCGCCGTTCCCACGTCGAGCAGATAGGGCCAGCGCGCTTCGCCGGGCTGCCAGTAAAGATCGAAATAGGGATAGTCGAAACTCACTTCGTCATGCTGACCGAGTTCCGCCAGATAGCGATGCAACATCGATCGGACGAGCGGCCGGTCCGCCGCCGAGGCGACCGTCAATGCAACCGGCGGGCCGTTCGGATGCAAGTTCGTCATGCGCGGCATCCGTCGCCAATCGACGCGGCGCAACGCGCCTGCGCCGCTTCGATCGCGTGCCGGCGAGCCGATCGACGCGTCGGCGGGCTCGCCGATCGATCCGTTTCACGCGCGCCGCACGCCGTTCGCGCGCGAGCGCGCGCCTGCGAGCTCGCGCGCAAATGCAAACGGCGCGCGGCGCGCCGATCGCGAACGGCCGCGACGATCCACCGTTCGCGCGCACGATCCTCGCGTCGAGAGCGGCAAGCCATTGCAAACATGCGGCGCACGTCGCGGCCCATTCGATGCACGCGCGCGCTCGTCAGCCGCCCGCGTTCCGCGCCGCGCTGCGCGCCTCGATCGCGCGCACGACGGCCGCCATGTCCGCCTGCCCGTGCCCGAGCGCCTCGGTCTCGCGATACAGATCGCGGCAGACGTCGAGCAGCGGCGACGCAAGATGCGCGGCGTGCGCGGCCTCGGTCGCGAGCCGGCTGTTCTTGAACACGTCGGTAATCGACGCCTGAACTTCGAAGTCTTCGTTGACGAGCTTGTCGATCTTCACGCGCGACACGCTGCTCGCCATCGGCCCCGCGTCGAGCACCGCCTGGAACTGCTTCATGTCGAGCCCGAAGCCGCGCGCCGCGTGCGCGGCCTCGGCGAGCCCCGTCACCATCGAGATCAGGAACGTGTTGACCGCGAGCTTCATCAGCAGGCCGGTCGGCACCGGTCCCGTCACGACGATCTCGCGGCACATCGGCGCGAGCAGCGAACGCACTTCGTCGACGGCCGCCGGATCGCCCGCCAGCATCGCGACGAGCTGCCCGGCCTCGGCCGGCTTGCGCGAGCCCGACACCGGCGCCTCGACATAGCGGCCGCCCGCCGCGCGAATATCGGCTTCGAGGCCGCGCGAATATTCGGCGGACACCGTCCCCATATGGACGATCGTGTGCTGCGCGACGTTGCCCGCGAACGCGGGCGTGCCGCGGCCGAGCACCGCGTCGAGCGCGGCGTCGGTCGCCATCATCAGGATCACGACGTGCGCGTGTCGATAGACGTCGGCCGCCGATTCGGCGACCTGCGCGCCGGCCGCGCGCAACGGTTCGCAGCGCTCGGGCGTGCGGTTCCACACGACGAGCTCGGTGCCGGCGCGCGCGAGATTGAGCGCCATCGGCTGCCCCATCACGCCGATGCCGATGAATCCTACTTTCATGAGCGTCTCCATGATTTCGCCGCCGCTCGTGGCGGCGGCGCATCGGATAGGTTGCGGGCGACCGGTGCGCTGGCGCCGGCCGGGCGCCCTGGCTGGCGGCGGGTTGCACGCCGCGCCGCCGGCCAGTTTAGCTAAATTGCCGCAACCTGTGCGTCGTGCGCGTAGCGGCTCTCCTTGTAGGGCAGACCGAGATGGTCGCGCAGCGTCGCGCCGCGCAGCACCGGATCGAAGTAGCCGCGCGCGGTCAGCTCGGGCAGCACGCGGTCGACGAAATCGTCGAGCCCGAAGCCCGTCACCGGCAGGCCGAGCATGAAGCCGTCCGCCGCGCCCTCGTCGACCCAGCGGATCATCTCGTCGGCGACCTTCTCCGCCGTGCCGATGAACGCCTCGGACGTGCCGATGTTCGAGCGCCGCGTCGCCACTTCGTATGCGACCTCGCGCAACGTCAGCTTGCGCTCGCGCGCAAGGCGCTTGATGTTGTCGGTGGTCGACTGGAACCCGTCGCTGCCGAGATTGCCGATGTCCGGAAACGGGCCGTCGAGCGGATAGGCGCTGAAGTCGTGCTGCTGGAAGAAGTGACCGAGATACGCGAGCACCTCGCGCGGGGACAGCAGGTCGCGCACCTGCCGGTACTTGTCGTCGGCCTCGTCCTGCGTCGCGCCGACGATCGGGCCGATGCCCGGAAACACCTTCACGTGATCGGGATCGCGGCCCGCGGCGGCGGCCGCCGCCTTCACGCGGCGATAGAAGACGCGCGCGTCGTCGAACGTACCGCCGTTCGAGAACACCGCGTCCGCGCAGCGGCCCGCGAAATCGATCCCGTCGTCCGACGAGCCGGCCTGGAAGATCACCGGCTGCCCCTGCGGCGAGCGACGGATGTTGAGCGGCCCCTCGACGCAGAAGAAGCGGCCGCGATGATCGAGACGGTGCAGCTTGTCCGGATCGAAGAAGCGGCCGGCGGCGCGATCGCGGACGAGCGCGTCGTCGTCCCAGCTGTCCCACAGGCCCTGAACCACGTCGAGATGCTCTTCGGCGATCGCATAGCGCTGTGCATGATCCGGGTGCGGGCGGCCGTAGTTCTTCCCGGTGCCCTCGATCGACGACGTGACGACGTTCCAGCCGGCGCGCCCGCCGCTGATCAGATCGAGCGACGCGAACTGCCGCGCGACCGTGTACGGCTCGCTGTACGACGACGACACCGTGCCGACGAGACCGATCTTCGACGTGACGGCCGCGAGCGCGGACAGCAGCGAGATCGGCTCGAGGCGATTGAGGAAATGCGGCGCCGACTTCGGCGTCACGTACGCCGAATCCGCGATGAACGCGAACGCGATGCCGGCCGCCTCCGCACGGCGCGCTCGATCCACGTAGAAGTCGAAATTGATGCTTGCGTCCGGGGGCACGCTCGGATGCTTCCATGCGTTCATGTTCGCCCCTGCCCCTTGAATCAGGACGCCGAAATGGATGTGTTTTCTGGTCATGGGAAGGCTCTATCGAAACGTTCAAACAGCGCGCGCGAACGCCGCGGCGCAGATGCCGCCGGGCCGCGCGCCCGGGAAGGCCGCGTGCGACGTCGCGCGGCCTCGCGGCGCCGCCGTCCGCCGAACCCGGACTTCGTCACGCGGCAGCGCCTGTCTCGAACATCGGGCGAACGTCGCCCATCAGTTCGCGATGCTAAATAAATCGGCAGGACCGCTCCGCTTGCGGTGCGGCCGGCGCTTCGTCAAGCGCTTTCAGCACATCGGCGCTTCGGCGCGCTCAGCCGATCGCGGCTTCGCCGTGCAGGCTCGCCGCCGGGTCCGGCACGATTTCGCGCATCCGGACGTCGAACGGTCGCGCCGCCGCGTGCGCGTCGCGAATCCCGAGCGCCATCCGATGCTCCGCGCCGATGCCGAGCAGCGCGAATTGCCAATGGCTCGCGTCGTCGTCGACATGCCGATCGAACGCGATGCGGATCGGCTGCGCGGGCAGCGCGAACGAGAACTGACCGAGATCGATCGACAACCCGACGCCGCGCGCCTTGATGTACGCCTCCTTCAGGGTCCACAGCTCGAAGAAGCGCTCGCGCCGCCGCTCGGGCGGCAGCGCGAAGAACGCCGCGCGCTCGCTCGCCGAGAAATGCGACGCGGCGATGCCGTCGAGATCGTTGCTGCGCGCCACCTCCTCGACGTCGATTCCCGCATCGGCCGCCCGCGTGACGACGCATGCGACGACGCTGCGCGCGTTCGACAAGTTGAAGCGCAGCGGCGGCCGCGCATCGCCCGCGTCGATCTCCGGCCGGCCGTGCGCGTTCGCGCGGAATCGCCATTGCGCGGGCGAGACGTCATTGACGTACGCGGACAGCACGGTGCGGCACAACGCGCGCGTCACCAGGTACTCGAGCTTCAGGTGATCGAACGCGAAGCGCTCGAGGCGCTCGTGCTCGGCGGCGCTCAGCAGCGCGCGATACCGTTCGCGCAGCGCGGGCGCATCGCATGCGGCGGTGCGCGCGTACCACACGTGCGCGTCGCGTTCGCCGAGCGGCAGTGCGGTCGGTGCGTTCATCGTCGGGTCGGTCGTCGAAGCGTTTGTCATTCGGGTTGCCGTATCGCGCGAGTGCGCCGTTCGCGCGCGCACTCGCGTCCACATTCACGTTTTCAGGTTCGCACTCGCATTTTCGATCGCGATTGCATCCGCGCCGCCGCGTGTGCGCACCGCATCGTCACGCATGCGTGCCTGGCGTTCACGTCGAGCGCGCGGGCGCTGTCCGTCGTGCGCAAGGCGCGAAGGCATCGTCGCACGGCTGCGGCGGCGCTCACGTGCGCCGCGGCGCGGCGCATGCCGGTCACGCCCGCGCGAGCGCCGCGCCGCCATGCGCGGGCGCGTCATCGATCGGGAAATGCAGCAGCGCCGCGAACAGCCCCGCGAGCGCCGTCGCGCCCCAGATCAGCGAATACGACCCCGTCACGTCGAACACGTAGCCGCCGAGCCACGAGCCGAGGAACGACCCGATCTGATGGCTCAGGAAGCAGACGCCGAACAGCGTGCCCAGATGCCGCGTGCCGAACACCTTCGCGACGAGCCCGCTCGTCAGCGGCACGGTGCCGAGCCACGTCAGCCCCATGATCGCCGCGAAGACGACGACCGACGCATCCGTCTTCGGCGCGAGGAAGAACACCGCGATCGTCGCGCCGCGAATCAGGTACAGCCAGCCGAGCACGTGATGCTGCCGGTAGCGCCCGCCGAGCCAGCCGCACGCCCAGCTGCCCGCCATGTTGAACAGACCGATCAGCGCGAGCGCCGTCGCGCCGAGCCCGACCGGCATGTGGCATAGCAGCAGATAGTTCGGCAGATGGGTCGCGATGAAAGCGAGCTGGAACCCGCACGTAAAGAAGCCGACCGTCAGCAGACAATAGCCGCGATGCCGCGCCGCGTGCGACAGCGCGTCCTTCAGCGACACGGCCGCCGCTTCGTGCGCGCTCGCGTGGCCCGCGCCCGCGTTGCGGTCGAGCAGCACGCCGAACGGCGCGATCGCGATCAGGCAGCCGGCGAGCACGAGGAGCGACGCCATCGTCCCCGAATGCGTCGTGAACCACTGCGCGACCGGCACGAGCGCGACCTGGCCGAGCGAGCCGCCCGCGCTCGCGATGCCCATCGCCATGCTGCGCTTCTCGGGCGGCGCGCCGCGGCCGACCGCCGTCAGCACGACGCCGAAGCTCGTGCAGCTGATGCCGATGCCGACGAGCACGCCCATCCCGAGCACGAGCATCGTGCCCGACGGCACGACCGCCGCGATCGCGAGGCCGAGCGCGAACACGAGCGCGCCGATCGCGACGAGCGGCCCGGCGCCGTAGCGGTCGGCGGCCGCGCCGGCGAACGGCTGCGCAACGCCCCAGACGAGATTGTGCAACGCGATCGCGAATGCGATCGTCGTGACGGGCAAGCCGTGGTCGAACGAGAACGGCCCGATGAAGAGGCCGAAGGTCTGCCGCACGCCCATCGCGGCGCTCATGATGAGCGCGCCGGCGAGCACGGCGATCATCGCGGGATTGAAAATGCGTGGAGAACCGTCGCGTCGATGCGTTTCGGGTGCAAACATGTCCGCTCCTGTTATGGCGGCTGCCCACGGCGCGCGCGCGTCGCGGGCAACGCGATTCGTTTTATTTCGATACGGCGTCGCACCCTCGGTCACGCGGCGCGGACAAGTGCGCGCACTCGCGAACGCGGTGGCGCGTCGTGCGGCAAGCGGTTTGTCGCCGGCCCTCGGTTGCACGCGACGATCTCGCTTGCGCTCGCACCGCGCGCGAGCCTCGGAGCGATCGAAGACTTGGCAGCGCAACAATCCGGCGCGCATCGACGCGCCGCGCGGCGGCCAGGGAACCATCGGATGATTCGCTTTGCAGTCTATATGAGCGTTTCGCATTTGTGCAGGAAATCCGCCGTCGGCGTCGTGTCATTGCGCATCGTGCGCGATTGGGGTCAGGGCGCGTGCCGCGCATGGTCCGCCGTCCTGCCACAACAGCGGCGCGACGGGCCCGGCGACCCACACCGAATCGACCCGGCCGATCACGATCGTGTGGCTGCCGTAGCCGAAATCGCCGTCGACCTCGCACAGCAGCGTCGCCTGCGCGCCGGCGAGCATCGGCACGCCGTGCGCGTCGCGCCATTCGCCGTGCGCGAAGCGCGCGTCGTGATCGAGCTTGCCGCTGAACGGCGCGATCAGGTCGAGCTGCCGTTCGTGCAGCAGATTCAACGAGAAGCGGCGCGTGCGCATCAGCGGCGCATGCAGCGTCGCCGCGCGATTGATGCACACGAGGATCGCGGGCGGATCGGTGCTGACCGCGCTCACCGCGGTCGCCGCCATTCCGAAGCGCGCGCACGCGTCGCGCGTCGCGACGATCGACACCGCCGACGTCAGTCGGCGCATCGCGGCCTTGAAATGCTGCGTCAGCGCGTCGGGCGCGCGCGATGCGGCGCCGTTCGACGCCGGCGCGTATCCGCTCGGCGCCGATACGCCGTGCTCGGCGCGCGGCGCGTCGCGCCGTTCGCGTTCCCGCTCGAGCGTCGGCAGCTCGAGTGCGGCGTGCGCGTCGGTTGCGGCCCGCGCCGCGCGGTGGGTCCATGGGTTCGCCATTACGTCTCCTCCTTCGGATTTCGGGCGGTCGACGCGACGGGCCCGTCGAACAGCGCGAATTCGCATGCGCCCGGACGCGAAGCCGCGCCGCCGATCAGGAACCAGCCGTCACCGATGTACAGCGGACCGGCGGACGCGATGCGGGCGTCGCTTCGACACCGTGCATCGCCCGCCCCCGCCACGGCGGCCGACAGCGCGCGCGTTCCCGCGCCGCGCACGATCCGCCGCAACCGCCGCGCCCATTCGGTGCATGTCTCCATCTGACCGGACCCTCGCTGCGAAGCGTCGACGCGGGGCGCGTTCCCGTCGCGATTCAGCCGACATCGCGCCCGGGCGCACGGGCGAACGATGCCGCGCGCGTCCGTGCATTCGTGTGCGCGATCGTTCGTCGATGACTTCCGGCCCCTCGTCGTTCGATTGCCTCTCGTTCGAACCTGCTCGTTTCTGTTTCTCGGCGTTCGATGCGGATGCGGATATGGCCCGCGCCGAACGCGCTGCGTCTTTCGTTCAGCTTGAATCGTGAAGCAATGGATACGGCGGCAAACTTGACCGCGCATCCGGACGGCGCGCCGCGCGCGTGCGCGGCGTTGGTCCCGAGACGCATCGCGCTTGGTGGCCGATGCATGCGATACAGGCTAACGGAAAACGCCCGCGTAATGCGTTAGATCGTTTACGGCATATGGCGGGCGAGGTTCCGCTCATTTCGAGATATAGCCTTCGGCGAGCAATCCCAATCGCTTCGCCTTCGTCGCGCTGCTCTTGATGTGCTTGCTGTCCATCTTGCGGTTGATCGCGGTAAACAGCTGATAGACCGCGCGCTCGTCGAGCCGCAGTTCCTCGGCGACATGACGCGCGCCGCCGCCGCGTGCGACGAGCCGCAGCGCGAGCACGTCCTGCGCGGCGAGCGACAGCTCCTGCGCAAGCTCGCGCCGGCGCCGCACGACGCGCCATTCGAGCATCTCGTTCGCGAGCCCGCGCAGCAGGCGCCGGTTGCGCCATGGCATGTCCTCGCCCTGCGGCGCCGGCAGCGGCGTCGCGACGTGCAGCAGTCCGAACGTCGAAACGTCGCGGCGGTGCGCGGGAAAGAACACGTTGCTGCCGAGCCCCTGCGTCTGCGCGTAATGGTTCAGCCAATGATCGGGCGGCAATTCGGCGAGCGTCGAGCCGCGCAGCGGCTGCGTGTTGTCGCGCGCGTGCGCGACGGCCGGATCGTTCAGATACCAGTGCTGATGCACGTAACGCTGCGCCCATGCGGGTGCGCCGCCGATCAGCAGATCGTGGGTCGAGAACTCGTCCGTCTCTTCGTCGACGACGAACCAGTGATAGAAGCACTGCGTCGCGCCGCACGACGCGCAAATGCGGCGCATCAGCGCGAGCAGCGCGCCGTCGTGCTCGCATTCGGCCGCGAATTCCGGCTGCGTCGCCGGCGCGGCCGCCGCAGCCGCCGCGCCGGTGCGCTCCGATGTGCGGGATGCATCGAGCGCGTCGTTCGCCGCACGCGCATGTCGCACATCGTGCGCTGCGTGCGCGCCGTGCGGAGCCGCCGCGTCGGCTCCGCGATGCACGTCGAGCAGCGCCCGGTAGTCGATTCCGAGCTGCGCCGCATACGGATCGTGTTCGACGAACGCCGCGACGGCCGCCGGGTCGCGCAGGCCGACGCGCTGCGTCGATACCGGCTCGCCGGGGCTCTTGCAGCGTCGCTCGAGCACGAAGCCGCGCAGCGCGTCGCCTCGGACGCCGAGCGAAATGCGCTTGCCGTCGACGATGCCGTCACGGGTGCGCGCGAGGTCGGGTGAAGAAAGGTCGAACGAAACAGAGGTGGATTGTCGAGCCATGGCGCCGATCCATCGGTTGGGGTAGGAAGGCGATGGCGGTTCGGCCCGGCGGCCGCAAAGCGCACGACGACCGGGCGGCTCACGGCAGCAGGTCAAATTGCGAACGGTGACGTGAACGCGTCGTGCGGAGTCGGGAAAGAAAAGAGCTGCTCCTGCATCACGGCCACCGGCGGCCATCGGTGGTGATCAGTCGCGCGGCAGCGGCGCTGCCGTCGTCAAGCGGAGTCGAGCAAAGGAAAAAGGGAGGGCGCGCCCGCGCGATGCGCGGGCGAGTCGAACGCCGGCGGGCCCGGCGGGTCTCGTTATCGGAGCTGGAACCGGTACGCCGACACGACGCACCGAAGGCGAAAACGCGCGCGAAGCGCGCGGCAGAGGCTGCGTTCGCTCACGCCGCACGCCGCCGGCGCGAGGCACGACGCCCCACGCCGGCGGCGCGCGCCGGAATGGCGAACGAAACGCGTCGGCCGGCGCAGCCCGCGACGCGCGAACGCGTCCGGCACGTCGCCGTACCGCTTAGTTTTCGTCGTAGTGGATGTTGAAGATCGCCATTCGCCCTCGCTCGCCTCTGTGCCTGATGGCCGGGATCGCGACGCGTCCCGGCGTCGTTGATATCGGACGCGACCGCGCGGCGTGCGCGATCGCGATTGCGTGCTTCAGATGTGCAACGCGTGGCCGAGCGCGCGAAGCGCGGCTTCCATCACCGCTTCTCCGAGCGTCGGGTGTGCGTGAATCGTACCACCGACGTCTTCGAGGCGCGCGCCCATTTCGAGCGATTGCGAGAACGCGGCGGCGAGCTCGGACACGCCGACGCCGACCGCCTGCCAGCCGACGATCAGATGATCGTCGCGGCGCGCGACGACGCGCACGAAGCCGTCCGCGCTTTCGAGCGTGAGCGCGCGGCCGTTCGCGGCGAACGGGAACGACGCGCTCAGGCACTCGCCGAACTCGCGCTCGGCTTCGTCGGGCGCGAGCCCGGCCGATACGATCTCGGGATCGGTGAAGCAGATCGCGGCAATCGCCGCGGGCGTGAAGTGCCGCCGCTTGCCGGCGACGAGCTCCGCAACCATCTCGCCCTGCGCCATCGCGCGATGCGCGAGCATCGGCTCGCCCGTCAGGTCGCCGATCGCCCACACGTTGCGCATCGACGTGCGGCACATGTCGTCGATCCTCAGCGCGGCGCCCGCGCGATCGAGCTGCAGCGCCTCGAGCCCCCAGCCCTGCGTGCGCGGTCGGCGGCCGACCGTCACGAGCACCTGGTCGGCGGCGAGCTCGGTCTGCGCGTGCTCGCCGTCCTGCACGCGCACCGCGTCGCCGCGCGCGTTCAGCCCGAGCACCTTGTGGCCGAGGTGCACGCGCACGCCAAGGCGCTTGAGCGACGCCGCAACGGGCTTCGTCAGCTCCGCGTCGTAGATCGGCAGGATACGCTCGCGCGCCTCGACGACGGTCACGTCGACGCCGAGTTTCCGGTACGCGATGCCGAGCTCGAGCCCGATATACCCGGCCCCGACGACGACGAGCCGCTTCGGCAGCTTGCCCGGCGACAATGCGTCGGTCGACGAGATCACGCTGCCGCCGAACGGCATCGCCGGCAGCTCGACGGGCTCGGACCCCGCCGCGAGCAGCAGGTGCTCGCACTGGATGCGCACGCGCGCGCCGCCGCCCGCGTCGACTTCGACGGTCTTGCCGTCGACGATGCGCGCGTCGCCGTGCACGACTTCGACGCCGTTCTTCTTCAAGAGCGCGCCGACGCCGCCCGTCAGCTTCTTGACGATGCCGTCCTTCCACGCAACCGTGCGCACGATGTCGATCGCGGGCGCTTCCGTGCGGATGCCGAGCGGCGAATCGCCGGCGAAGCCGCGCACCTTGTCGAATTCGCCCGCCGCGTGAATCAGCGCCTTCGACGGAATGCAGCCGATGTTCAGGCACGTGCCGCCGAGCCTGTCGCGCTCGACGAGAATCGTGCGCACGCCGAGCTGCCCCGCGCGGATCGCGGCGACGTAGCCGCCCGGCCCGCCGCCGATCACGAGCAGGGTCGTAGTCTTGTTGTCCGTCATCGGGTCATTCCACGAAAAGAAGGGCGGGTTGCTCGAGCCGCGCGCGCACGGCCTGGATGAACTCGGCCGCGTCCATGCCGTCGATCACGCGATGATCGAACGACGACGACAGGTTCATCAGCTTGCGCGCGACCACCGCGCCCGCGCGGAACATCGGCCGCTCGACGATCCGGTTCACGCCGACGATGCCGACCTCGGGCGAATTGATGACGGGCGTCGACGCGATGCCGCCGAGCGCGCCCAAGCTCGTGATCGTGATCGTCGAGCCCGACAGCTCGTCGCGCTCCGCGCGGCCCGTGCGCACCGCGTCCGCGAGCCGCGCGATCTCGGCCGCGAGCGACCACGGATCGCGCGCCTCCGCATGGCGCACGACGGGCACCATCAGGCCCGCCTTGCTCTGCGTCGCGACGCCGAGATGCACCGCGCCGTGACGCGTGACGACGCCGGCTTCGTCGTCGTAGCGCGCGTTGATCTGCGGGAAATCGCGCAGCGCGATCACCATCGCGCGCGCGAGGAACGGCAGCACCGTCAGGCGGCCGCGCGACTCGCCGTACGTGCGGTTCAGCTCGGCGCGCAGCGCTTCGAGCTCGGTGACGTCGATCTCCTCGACGTAGCTGAAGTGAGGAATCCGACGCTTCGCGTCCTGCATCCGCTGCGCGATCTTGCGGCGCAAGCCGATCACGGGCACCGCCTCCTCGTCGTGCCGCTCGACGTAGGCCGCGTGGCCGCCGCGCGCGCCCTGCGCGGCCGCGCCGCGGCCTTGCAGGTACGCGTCGAGATCCTCGTGCAGGATGCGCCCCGCTTCGCCCGTGCCATGCACGAAGCGCAGCTCGACGCCGAGATCCCACGCGCGCCTGCGCACCGCGGGCGACGCGAGCGGGCGCTCGCCCGGCCGGCGCGCGGGCGGCGGCGATGCGACATCGCGCGCGACGCCGCCGCCTGGCGGCGATGCGCGCCGCGATGCTTCGTCATGCGATGCTTCGGGTTCGGCCCATGCCGCCCGATCGCCGTCCGGATGCGACGCGGCGCGCGCGTCGTCGGCATCGCGCCCGGCGCGAGCCGGCCTCGCGGCGGCGTTCGCGCGCGCATGCGCCGCGTCGGCGAAGCGTTCCGGCCGCGCCGAGGACGAGGCCGTTTCGCCGCGCGCGATGTCATTCGAAGCGCTGCTTGCAACTTCATTTGCAACGCCGTTCGCGGCGGCGCCGACGCGATCGTCCCCGTGGCCGCTCCTCTGGTCGCCCTGGTGATTGCCCTCGCCCTCGACCTCGAGCCGCACGAGCTCGCTGCCGACGGCGAGCACGTCGCCTTCCTTGCCGCCCAGCGCGACGACGACGCCCGTCACGGGCGACGGAATCTCGACCGACGCCTTGTCGGTCATCACATCCGCGATCGCCTGGTCTTCCTTCACGCGATCGCCGACCTTCACGTGCCACAGCCCGAGCTCGACTTCCGCGATGCCTTCGCCGATATCCGGCATCTTGATGACGTGGATGCCCATATCAATTCTCCATCACGCGCCGCAACGCATCGCCGACCCGGTTCGGGCCCGGGAAATACGCCCACTCCTGCGCGTGCGGATACGGCGTGTCCCAGCCCGTCACGCGCTCGACGGGCGCTTCGAGCCAATGGAAGCAGTGCTCCTGAACGAGCGAGATCAGCTCGGCGCCGTAGCCGCACGTGCGCGTCGCTTCGTGCACGACGACGCAGCGGCCCGTCTTGCGCACCGATTCGACGATCGTGTCGAGATCGAGCGGCCAGAGGCTGCGCAGGTCGATCACTTCGGCGTCGACGCCGCTCTCGTCGACGGCCGCGAGCGACACGTGCACGGTCGTCCCGTAGGTCAGCACCGTCACGTCGCCGCCGGGGCGCACGATCGCCGCCGAATCGAGCGGCACCGTGTAGTAGCCGTCCGGCACGAGGCTCGCGGGATGCTTGCTCCAGGGCGTCACCGGCCGGTCGTGATGGCCGTCGAACGGGCCGTTGTAGAGCCGCTTCGGCTCGAGGAAGATCACCGGATCGTCGTTCTCGATCGAGGCGATCAGCAGGCCCTTCGCGTCGTACGGATTCGACGGCATCACGGTGCGCAGCCCGCACACCTGCGTGAACATCGCCTCGGGGCTCTGGCTGTGCGTCTGGCCGCCGTAGATGCCGCCGCCGCACGGCATGCGGATCGTCAGCGGCGCGATGAACTCGGCCGCCGACCGGTAGCGCAGCCGCGCCGCCTCCGACACGATCTGGTCGGACGCCGGATAGAAATAGTCGGCGAACTGGATCTCGCAGACGGGGCGCAACCCGTACGCGCCCATCCCCACCGCCGCGCCGACGATCCCGCCTTCGTTGATCGGCGCGTCGAACACGCGCGACTTGCCGTATTTGTTCTGCAGTCCTTCGGTGCAGCGAAACACGCCGCCGAAGTAGCCGACGTCCTGCCCGAACACCACCACGTTGCCGTCGCGCTCGAGCATTACGTCCATTGCCGAGCGCAAAGCCTGGATCATGGTCATCGGCGAAGCCGCCGGACCTTCTTTGCTTGCTGTCGTCATCGCTGTCAAACCCCGAGCTGTTGGCGCTGCCGGCGCAGGTGCGCGGGCATCTCCTTGTAGACGTCCTCGAAAATGCTCGCGACGTTCGGCACGTGCTCGTCGGCGAGCGTGCCGTAGCGCTCCGCTTCCTTCTGCGCGGCGAGCACTTCCGCTTCGAGCGCTGCCTTCGTGTCTTCGTGCTCCTGCTCGGACCACGCGCCGATGCCGATCATGTGGCGCTTCAGGCGCTCGAGCGGATCGCCGAGCGGGAAGTACGTCCAGTCGTCGCCGGGGCGGTACTTGGAAGGATCGTCGGACGTCGAGTGCGGGCCCGCGCGATACGTGACCCACTCGATCAGCGTCGGCCCGAGGTTGCGGCGCGCGCGTTCGGCCGCCCAGCGGGATGCGGCGTAGACCGCGAGGAAATCGTTGCCGTCGACGCGCAGCGAAGCGATGCCGCAGCCGACGCCGCGCCCGGCAAAGGTCGCGCCTTCGCCGCCCGCGATCGCCTGGAACGTCGAGATCGCCCACTGGTTGTTGACGACGTTCAGGATCACGGGCGCGCGATACACGTGTGCGAACGTGAGCGCGGTATGGAAATCGGCTTCGGCCGTCGCGCCGTCGCCGATCCACGCGGAAGCGATGCGCGTGTCGCCCTTGATCGCCGATGCCATCGCCCAGCCGACCGCCTGGATGAACTGCGTCGCGAGATTGCCCGAGATCGAGAAGAAGCCCGCTTCGCGGCTCGAATACATCACCGGCAACTGGCGGCCCTTCAGCGGATCGCGCTCGTTCGACATCAGCTGGCACATCATGTCGACGAGCGGATAGTCGCGCACCATCAGGATTCCTTGCTGCCGATACGTCGGGAAGCACATGTCGCCGCGTTCGAGCGCGAGCGTATGCGCGACTGCGATCGCTTCCTCGCCGAGGCACTGCATGTAGAACGAGATCTTCTTCTGGCGCTGCGCGATCTGCATGCGCGCGTCGAAGACGCGCGTCTTCAGCATCGCGCGGATGCCGCGGCGCAGGATGTCGGGATCGAGATCGAGCGCCCATGGCCCGAGCGCCCGTCCGTCGTCGTCGAGCACGCGCACGAGGCCATAGGCCAAGTCGCTCGTGTCGGCCGGGGCGACGTCGATGGGGGGTTTGCGCACCTTGCCGGGGGACGACAGGTGCAGATAGGAAAAATCGGTCTTGCATCCCGGACGCCCGGTAGGCTCCGGCACATGCAATCGCAATGGCCCGTACTGGCTCATTCAATTGTCTCCACGTTTGATTTTGTCGCACGCTTCGCCGCAGAGCGTAACAAAGTTATCGCACGTGGTGAAAGTCTCTTCGGACTCGGAGTCGCCCCGATTCTCAAACGGACGCCGGAATGTTATGACGTATTTCAGCACGCTCGTTCGCGGCGGCGCGATCGCGGCGGCCGGATGCTGCGAATGCGATGCCGTGCCTCGTCTTGCCGCGCGCGCCGCCGGCATGTTCGCCGGGCTGTATTTTGTGCGACGCGCAAATGCTTGCGGATGAATGCGCGTTCGATGTCGCGGCGCATTCGCGCGCCGATCTCCCCACTCTCGTCACGAGTTATTCGCTTGCGCCCGATCGTCGGCGACGCATAGCGATTCGAATATCGCTTATCACCATTTTCAATTTCCGCCGCTTCGCGTTTCGTCCTAGACTCACCAAAACATGACATCGATCGATGTAATGGTCGACCGCACGGAGGCCGCGCCGGCCGTTCGCGCCGTTCGCGCCGGTCGCGCAGCTCGCACGGCCGCGCGATATTCGATTCATTCACGACATGGAGACCGCACGAGCGCGCGACGTCGTTCGCATCCCGAATCGTCACGACTTCGCCGCTCGCGCCACCCGCCCGACTCATCGACCTCTCTCGCCATGAACACAGTCATCGCCCCGGGCAACGCCCCGCCCACCTCCGCCGCGCGCACGAGCCCGCTGATGGCGGCGATCGCCCGGTTCGTGGTCGCCGCGCTATTGCCGAGAATCAATCGCGCGGCCGACGCGTCGACCCATCCGTTCCGCACGCCGGAGATGCTCGTGCCGCACGTGCGCGAAAAGCGCTACGGGCTCACGCATTACGGCATCTTCCTTCCGAGCCTGCCCGAGCCGCACCGGTACTGCAACGTGATGACGCTGCTCGGCGCGACGGGCAGCGTCGCGTTCGACAACGACTATCTGGTCGACGGCGATCCGCGCGACGTCGCGACGGTGCTGTCGTCGACGGCCGCCGACGACGCGCATCACTACCGCGCGTATTCGATCAAGCGCGAATGCGCGGCGCGGCGCGCGGACACGGTCGTCGCGTTCGGCGACGACCTGACGATCTCGGGCGCGTACCCGCGCTACACGGTGAAGGCCGACTACGCGCACTTCGGCCTCGATATCGCGATCGATTGCACCGACGTCGTCTCGTGGTTCGTCCGCAATGTCGCTTACGACCACCTGAGCCTGCTCGCGACGTGCTCGGGCACGATCCGCCACGGCGATCGCACGATGCCGGTCGACACGATGTGCACGTTCGAATACGCGCGGATGACGACGCCGCAAGCGTGGTTAGCGCGGCCGTTGAGCGAGCGCTGGAAACTGCCGCTCGATTTCTTCACGTACCAGATCGTGAATCTCGACGAAGGCGTGCAGTTGCTGCTGACCGAAGTCCGCGTGCTCGGCGAGAAGGCGTTCAAGGGCATCCATCTGCGCGCGCTCGACGGCACGGCCGAGATTCACGAGCGCGGCGTCGCGTTCGTCGTCGACGAATATCGGGACGCGCTCGCGACGTCGCCGGACGGCAAGCGCATGCGGCTGCCGCATCGCTTGTCGTGGACCGCGCGCGACGACGCGGACCGGCCATGGCTCGAACTGCACGGCACGATCGACAGCCCGTGGCGCTTCGGCCACGGGCGCGGCTACGTCGCCAGCTATCGCTTCGAAGGAAGCGTCAAGGGCCGCGCGTACAGCGGGCGCGGGTACATCGAGTACGTCGATTGCGAGGTGTCGTATCGCTGATGCATCGCGTTGCGTTGCATCGCCTCGCGTCACGTGGCTGCACGTCGCATCGATCGTGAGACGCTCCTCCGCGCGCGTCTCGCGCACCCGCTCGCCCGCTCGCCGGCGCGGCGGAACCGGATCGGATCGCGCGCCGCGACGGTATCAAAGACGGCATTTCAACGTCATCAACAGGGAGAGAAAACATGGAGACTTCAGTTGTTCCGGCCGCTCGTCAACCGGCCGCGCAATCGCCGGTCATGGGGCGCGCCGTCGTCGCGGCGCTGATCGCGGGCCTCGGCATCTTCAGCGTCGGCGATCACTTCTATCACGTGTGGAACGGCATCCTCTGGTACAACTGGGCGCCGCGGCTCGACGGTCAATCGCTGCTCGTGTGGCCGATCTTCGTCGCCGGCGCGGGCGCGATACTCGCCGTGACGTATCCGTTCACGCGCGGCACGGCGCCGCCGCCGGCTTCGAGGCTCATCGCGCTCGTCGCCGTCTCGCATCTCGTCTATGCGGCAACCGGCGTGTTCGGCAATACGCATCCGCTCGCGCTGTCGATCGCGCTCGTCGCGCTGTGGCTCGCGCGCATCGCCGCGACGGCCGAACATCGCGCGCGGATCGCCGCGCTGTCCGTCATGGTGGCCGCGACCGGGCCGCTGATCGAGGGATTCGTGTCGTCGCTCGGCCTGTTCGACTACGCGTTGCAGCAGTTCGCGCGCGTGCCGTATTGGCTGTTCGCCGCTTATCTGCACGCCGGCCCGCTCGCGTTCGCATTCGGCCGGTGGGTGCGCAACGGCCGGCTTGGCGGCGGCGCCTGAACACCGCGTTCGCGGCTTCGCGGCCGCCACGGCTCGCCATGCGCGTGCGGTCCGCCGCGCGTCGGATGCGATGTCACGCGGCGCGGCGCTTGCTTGCTCGGGCATACGGGGCCGCGGCGGTTTTGCATTTCGCATTTCGCCGTTCGCCGTTCGCCGTTCGCCGTTCGCCGTTCGCCGTTCGCCGTTCGCCGTTCGCGGCAACGGCAGCAGCAGCAGCAGCAGCAGCAGCAGCAGCAGCAGCGAGCATGCACGCACCGCGCTTGCGATACGACCCCGCATTCGCATTCGCACGCGCAATCACCCCGATTGACGATGACATTGATCAATGTCATCGTCATTGCATGCGCGACAACACCGACCATCGTGACGCACCGCAGCATCGGCCGCCGCCCGATCGAGCGACACGCCGCTCGACCGCCCGCCGGCCGCTCCTCAACCCTCGACAAGCGACCTTCGTATGAAACAGCAACGCATTGAAATCGCAGAAGAGTTCGACGCCCCGGTCCAGCAGGTCTTCCGCTTCTTCAGCGAGCACGAGAATCTCGGGTCGATCTTCTCGCCCGCGAAGATCCGCCGGATCAGCGACGGCGAGCCCGCGCGCAACGGCGTCGGCTCGGCGCGCGAAATGCGCGTGCCCGGCGCGCCGCCGTTCGTCGAGACGGTGACCGCCTATCTGGAGAACGAACTGATCGAATACCGGATCACGCGCGGCAGCCCCCTGCGCGACCATCACGGCGTGATGCGCTTCGTTCCGATCGACGAGCGCCGCACGTATTTTCATTACGTGATCACGTTCGAAGGCAAGGTGCCGCTCGTCGCGCCGATCGTGCGGCACGTGCTCGAGGGCAGCATTCGCCGTGGGATCGGAAAAGTGACGCGGCGGCGGCTCTGGGCATGAGCATGCGGGATGCGGCAATGGGCGTGGCCGCCGCGCGGCGCGCGGAGGACACGGAGGGCGCGGAGCGCGCGACGTGCCGAAGGTGCGAAACACGCGCGACGCGGGCAGCCGGAACGATTCGAGCGACGCAAGGTGCGACATGCGCAACATACGCGACATGCGCAACATTGCACCTTGCCCGGAACGCCCGGCATGCGTCGCGCATGCGTCGCCGCGCCGGCGAACGCATCGTCGAACGGCCGCGCGCGCGAAGCGCGACGCGCGCGCCCGACGTCATTCGTCGCGCGTCCCTTCGAGCCGCCGCTTCAGCAGCATGAGCGAATGCGCGGACTCGCGTTCGACGCGCCTGCGCATCACGAGCGCATTCGCGAGCCGCAGCAGCGGATTCGGCGAATGATAGTGCAGCGTGCGGACGAAACGCGCGCCGTGCGCGCCGCCGCGACACTCGTAGGTCAGCAGGATGCGCAGGCTGCCAGCCGCGTTCGCCGCGCGCGCCTGCCAGATCACGCCGGGCTCGTTGCGAACGACGTCCCAGCGCAGATGATCGACGCGCCCGGCCGCACGCACGCCCTCGTCGAAACGGCTGCCGGCCGCGAGCGATCCCGCCGGCCCGTCGACGCGCAGCGACGACGGATGCCATTGCGGCCAGCACGCCGCGGTGCTCGCATACGCGAGCACGTCCTCGGGGCGGCGCGCGATATCGATCTCGTGCCGCATGCGCGTCGAGAACTCCGCGCCGGGCTCGGCGCTCCAGCGCAGCGTGCCGTGCAGCCAGTCCATCAGCGGCCAGACGACGTCGAAGTTGCACGCGCGCATCAGGTCGCGACGATGATGAATCCGGTGCAGCGTGCGCATCTGCCGAATCCATGGCCAGTTCGCGAGCGGATGCGCATCGGGCAAGTGCTCGCACGCGTGCATGCATTCGTAGAGCAGATAGCCGCCGAGCATCGTGCTCGCGAAGAGCCCCGCGACGTTCGCGTCGACGCGGCTCAGCAGCGCATGCGCGACGAACAGCCCGATGCTGAACGCGACGATCAGCCAGGCCGGGAACAGGATCACGCGCCAGTCGCGCGCGTCGCGGTACGTCATCTGTTCGTTCACGAAGAAGCTGTGATGATCGCCCGTATGCCGCCGATAGAACATCGCGCCGAAGCGGCGCTTGAAATGGCCCACATGCCGATGAATCGAGAATTCGAGCCAGTTGAACAGCAGGAACGCGACGGGCACGGTCGCCCATTGATATGCGCTCACGTGCGCGACGCCCTTCAGGAAAAACGCGATCGCCGCCGCGCCGTATGCGAACACGAAACCGCCGTGCCGCCAGGCGTTGTAGCGCGAATGAACGTTCGCGCGATAGTGCGTCCGGAACGCGGTCACGTCCTGGGTCATCGTCGTCTCCTGTCGTCGGGCAAGCGCGGCGCATCCGATGCGCGCCGGCTTGACGGCAGATTAGAGTAGCCTCGATGATTTCTCCAATGGAGAATCGTGATTTGACTTATTCATCGACCTGAATTCGATCATGCGCCGCTCCGATATGTCGAACGATGCATTCGATTGCGAACGTCCGCCGCCCGTGTCGGCGCGACGGCGCAACGCGCGCTCGCGCCGTCGCGCGAGCGGCGGGCGCACGCTCCGGAGCGCCGCCGAATGATCCAGAACCTGCGACAACTGGACTTGAACCTGCTGCTCGTCTTCGACGCGCTGATGCAGGAGCAGAACCTGTCGCGCGCCGCGGTGCGGCTGCACATGAGCCAGCCGGCCGTCAGCAATGCGCTGACGCGGCTGCGCCAGCAGCTCGGCGAATCGCTCTTCACGCGCACCGCGCGCGGGATGACGCCGACCGCGCAGGCGCGCGCGCTGTACGAACCGGTGCGTCAAGCGCTGTATCTGCTGCAGATCGGGCTCGGCCCGCAATCCGATTTCGAGCTCGACACGCATCACCTGTTCAGGCTGTCGATGAACGACTACGGACAGGCCGTGCTGCTGCCCGATCTCCTCGCGCACATCAAGGCGCGCGCGCCGAACGTGATGCTGTCGGTGCAGAGCGACGACGCCGGCTCCATTCCCGCTCAGCTGACGACGGGCACGCTCGATCTCGCCATCGACTACCTGCATTTCGACAATCCCGAGCTCTGCTACGAGCCGCTGCACGAGGAGCATCTCGTCGTGATCGGGCGCGACGGCCATCCGGCGTTCACGAACGGTCTCACGCTGCGCGGCTACGAGGAAAGCGGCCACGTGTCGATCCAGCCGCGCGACCGGCGCGGCTCGCCGCTCGAGATCGTGCTCGGTTCCGCGCGCGTGCGGCGCGTCGTGCATCTGCAGGTGCCGCACTATCTGACGATTCCCGCGCTTGTCGCGAAATCGGACTTGCTCGGCACGATTCCGCGCCGGCTCGCCGAACGGTTCGCCGACGTCTACGCGCTGCAGATCGCGCCGCTGCCGGTCGATATCGCGCCGATCCAGGTAAGCCTCATCTGGCATCGGCAGCAGGATGCGCAGCCGGGCCTTCGCTGGTTGCGCGAGCAGATCGTGCACACGCACCGCGCGATCGTCGCGAATGCCGAACGCGCGACGGCGTGACGCGCGCCGCGGCGGCGGCGCTCAGGCGTGCCGCAGCGCGACGACGGTGTAGCCGATCGCGAACAGCGCGATCAGCACCAGGCCCGCGATGTCGCCCGCGCGCAGGCTGCGCGTCTCCGGCGTCGGCCGCTGCGCGGCCGCGAGCGCGCGCTCGCGATGGATCAGGAACAGCGGAAACGCGACGCTGATCGCAACGGCCACGCTCAGCACGATGTAGATCCACGCGCCGCGCATCGCGAGACGGCGCGCTTCGAGCACGAGCCACAGAAACAGCGCGAGCCCGAGCAGCACGATGTCGACCGTGATCGATCGGCTCGCGGGATTCGCGAGCGTGTCGAGCAGGAAGCGCGGCCCGGCGTTCGCCGCGCCGAGCGGCAGATATTGCAGATTGTTGGCCCACGTGCCGATCAGCGCGACGAGCGCGATCAGGCCGTAAGCGGTGCAAAGCAGTTTCCTCGAGATGGGCATGGCGGTCATCGTTCGTGTGGTGGCGGCAAATTCCGCATCGGGCTGATGCAGGTGCAGGAACCCTAGATCAACACGGCCCGGCCGGCAAGCGCGCGCGCCGATCCGGCCGAACGCTTCGTCGCCGCCCGTTTGAATCGCCGCGTAAACGAATTCGAATTCAATGCGATAACGCGCGCGCCGTGTTTCGAATTGATGCTCGGCGAAAGGCGCTCGAAACTAAACGGTTCGCGCGGGCGGACGCGCATCGGATCGACGCGCATGTGCGTAGCGCATGCGCATCCGGCGCCCGGCGCGCGTCGTGCGCCGGATCGCGCGACGAAGAAGACAGGGAGACGAACCGCACGCGCGTCGTCGCGCACGCCGGGCGGTTCGAACAATCATAAAAGGTGAACCGAATGAAGCAGCAGTCCTACGATTACGACTACGTCGTGGTCGGGTCCGGCTTCGGCGGCAGCGTGTCGGCGCTGCGTCTGGCCGAGAAAGGCTATCGCGTGCTCGTGATCGAGCAGGGCCGTCGCTGGACGCCCGAGAACCTGCCCGAGAGCACGTGGAACCTGTCGCGCTGGCAATGGCGCCCTGCGCTCGGGCTGCGTGGCTTCTTCAGCATGCGCTTCTTCAAGCACGTCGTCGTGCTGCACGGCAATGCAGTGGGCGGCGGCTCCATCACTTACGCGAACACGCTGCTCGTGCCGCCCGACAAGGTGTGGCGCGAAGGCACCTGGGCGGGCCTCGCGGACTGGGAGCGCGTGATGCCCGCGCATTACGCGACCGCGAAGCGCATGCTCGGCGTCGTCACGAACCGGCGAATGGACGCGGCCGATTTCCGGCTCAAGGAGATGGCGAAGCTGATCGGCGTGGAGAAGAGTTTTTATCCGACCGAGGTCGGCGTGTTCTTCGGCGACGACGCGCACGCGCCCGGCACGCGCTACGCCGATCCTTACTTCGGCGGCGCGGGCCCGGAACGCACGTCGTGCATCGGCTGCGGCGGCTGCATGGTCGGCTGCCGCCACGGCGCGAAGAACACGCTCGATCGCAATTACCTGTATCTCGCCGAGCGCCTCGGCGCGCAGGTGGGCGAGCAGACGAAGGTCGTCGACGTGAGCCCGCTCGGCGCGCGCGACGACGGCGCGGCGGGCTACGCGGTGCAAACCGTGTCGCTCGCGGCCGGCACGCGCGGCGCGAAGCGCCGCATCACGTGCCGCGGCGTCGTGTTCGCCGCGTCGTCGCTCGGCACGCAGGATCTGCTGATGCGCCTGCGGGAGAAGCGCTCGCTGCCGCATCTGTCGGGCGCGCTCGGCAAGCGCGTGCGCACGAACGCCGAATCGCTGATCGGCGTGCGCTTTCCGAAATCGGGCGTCGATCTTTCGAAGGGCGTCGCGATCGGCTCGGGCATCTACATCGACGAGCACACGCACATCGAGGCCACCCGCTATCCTTCGGGCTCCGATACGATGGGACTGCTGACGACCGTGCTCACGCGCGGCGCGCCCGGCGGGCTGCGTCCGCTCGTGTGGCTCGGCTCGCTCGCGAAGCTGCTAGCGACGCGGCCGCTGACCGCGCTGCGGATGATCGATCCGCGCGGCTTCGCGCGCGAGACGATGATCTTCCTGTGCATGCAGACGCTCGACGGGCACCTGACGATGCGCCTGAAGCGCCGCTGGTTCTGGCCGTTCTCGAAGCAGCTCGCGACGTCGGGCGCGAAGATCCCCGCGTACATCCCGGCCGCGAACGACTTCGCGCAGAAGGCGGCGCGCGCGCTCGGCGGCGTGCCGATGACGTCGCTGACCGAGATCCTGCTGAACGTGCCGATGACCGCGCACTGCATGGGCGGCGCGGCGATGGCGCGCAACGCGCGCGACGGCGTGTGCGACGGGCGCAACCGCGTGTTCGGCTATCACAACATGTACATCTGCGACGGCTCGGTGCTCGGCGCGAATCTCGGCGTGAACCCGAGTCTCACGATCACCGCGCTCGCCGAGCACGCAATGAGCCACGTGCCCGCCGCGGGCGAGCAGCGCTGGGACAGCATCGGAGAAGAGCTCGCGGCGTGAGTGGGGGCGGCGTGGGGGGTGTCGACGCGGCGCATGGCGCGCGGTGCGTGTGGTGCGTGGCGATCGACGTGCACGCATGAAACCCAGGCGCGACGGTATCGCGCGCGGCGTCCGCCGCGCGCGATACACGTCACACGTCACACGTCACACGTCACACGTCACACGTCACACGTCACACGTCACACGTCACACGTCACACGTCACACGTCACACGTCACACGTCA
>NZ_JPWT01000117.1:0-23426 GCF_000773065.1 Burkholderia sp. ABCPW 111
AGGCAGTAGGCAGTAGGCAGTAGGCAGTAGGCAGTAGGCAGTAGGCAGTAGGCAGTAGGCAGTAGGCAGTAGGCAGTAGGCAGTAGGCAGTAGGCAGTCGGCAAACCTTGAAACAGCCGACCGAGTTCCGACGCGCAATGCGGTACGCCAAGCGCGGAACCCTCCCGGAATGGCGACATCGAATCCGTCGCGCACCGGGGCGTCTGCGGCGCGCGCCGCCGTCCATCCGTGCAGACTCTGCTTCATCGCACGCAACACAACCGATACGATAGTCAGACGATTCGCCCTCGCCCCTCCACCACGCACGATAAACGCATGCAGAACTATTACGAAGCCACCGCGACGCGCACGCCCTACCCCGCGCTCGCCGAACGCATCGACGTCGACGTCTGCATCGTAGGCGGCGGCCTCGCCGGCCTGTCGACGGCGCTCGGGCTCGTCGAGCGCGGCGCGCGCGACATTGCGGTGCTCGATGCGCAGACGGTCGGCTACGGCGCGTCGGGCCGCAACGGCGGCTTCGTGTTCGGCGGCTACAGCCTCGACAACGCGGACCTCCTGCGCACGCTCGGCCCCGCGTCCGCACGCGCGCTCTATCGCTTGACGCTCGACGCGGTCGACCTGATCCGCGCGCGCGCCGCGCGCTACGGCATCGACTGCGAGCTCGTCGACGGCGGCGTGATCCTCGCCAACTGGTTCGACGATCCGGCGCGCCTGTCCGCGCCGCGCAAGCTGATGAAGGAAGCGTTCGGCGTCGACTGGGAGCCGCTCGACGCATGCGAGCTGCGCACGCGACTGAAGACCGACCGCTATCACGGCGGCCTCTTCGAGCGCAACGCGTTCCACTTCCATCCGCTCAAGTACGTGCTCGGCGTCGCGGCGGCGGTCGCGCGAAGCGGCGCGCGAATCCACGAACATTCGGCCGCGCGCGCGATCCGCCGCGACGGCGCGGGCTTCGTCGTCGAGACCGACGGCGGCGCGGTGCACGCGCGACGCGTCGTGTTCGCGGGCGGCGGCTACGCGCGCGGCGTGTATCCGCGCATCGAGCGCGCGGTGCTGCCGATCGCGACCTACGTGATCGCGACCGAGCCACTCGGCGCGCGGCTCGCCGGCGCGATCGCGTGCGAATCGGCCGTCTACGACACCCGTTTCGCGTTCGACTACTACCGGCCGCTTGCCGACACCCGCATCCTGTGGGGCGGCCGCATCTCGGTGCTCGAACGCGGGCCGGAAGCGATCGCGCGGCTGCTCAAGCGCGATCTCGCGCGCGTCTATCCGCAATTGCGCGACGTCGCCGTGCAGTTCGCATGGGGCGGCCTCATGAGCTACGCGCGCCACAAGATGCCGCAGATCGGCCGCGACGCGGACGGCGTGTGGCACGCGGTCGGTTTCGGCGGACACGGGATGGCGCCGACGACGGTCGCGGGCGAAGTGCTCGCGGCGGCGCTCGCGCAAGGGCATCCCGTACCGGACGGCTTCGCGCGGTTCGGCCTCGCGCGCACGTTCGGCCTCGCCGGGCTAGCCGCCGCGCAGCTCACGTACAGCGCGTACGAAGCGCGCGACGCGCTCGCCGCGCGACGCGGCTCACGCTCCCGCAAACCCGTCTTTTAGAGCCGGGAATCGGGCAAAAGCCCATCGGGGTGCGTGCTAGAATGCGCCGACCATGCCGCCGCCCGATCACGCCAAAATGAAACAAGGAAGCAAGGCCGCAGCGCCCGACGCCGATGCACGGAGCGATGAGGCGCGCCGCAAATACGATCCCGAGCAGACGAAGCGCAACATCCTCGACGTCGCCACGCAGGAGTTCTCCGCGATGGGGCTATCGGGCGCGCGCGTCGACGCGATCGCCGAGCGCACGAACACGACGAAGCGGATGCTCTATTACTACTTCGACAGCAAGGAAGGGCTGTACGAAGCGGTGCTGGAGAAAGTCTACGGCGACATCCGCGCGCTCGAGCTCGAGCTGCATGTCGGCGAACTGGAGCCGCACGAAGGGCTGCGCCGGCTCGTCGAATTCACGTTCGACTATCACGACAAGCACCGCGATTTCGTGCGCCTCGTGACGATCGAGAACATTCATGGCGCGAAGTATCTCGAGCAGCTGAAGTCGTTCAAGAACCGCAACGTCAGCATCATCAAGACGCTCGAGGAACTGCTCGCGCGCGGCGTCGAGAGCGGCGTTTTCCGCGGCGACGTCGATCCGTTCGATCTGCACTTGCTGATCAGCTCGTTCTGCTTTCATCGCGTCGCGAACCGCTATACGTTCGGCACCGCGTTCGGCCGCGACCCGTCGTCGCCGCGGCTGCGCGCGCGGCATCGCGCGA
This sequence comes from Burkholderia sp. ABCPW 111, assembly GCF_000773065.1. Lineage (NCBI taxonomy): Bacteria > Pseudomonadati > Pseudomonadota > Betaproteobacteria > Burkholderiales > Burkholderiaceae > Burkholderia > Burkholderia sp. ABCPW 111. Next base: position 2,322 of record NZ_JPWT01000117.1, read on the forward strand.
TGATCGCCGAGACGGTGCTGCGTTACGTCGCGCGCTGATCGCCGCACGTCGCCGAGCCGAGCGGCCGCTGCATCGTCGACCGCGCGGTCGCGGGCCGATCGCGGCCGCATGACAACATGCGTCGCGCGAAGCGCGATCCGCGCCGTGGCCTTCCTGCCGATCCCCCAGCCGGCGACCACCGGCTTTGCGCACCGCGTTGCGGCGGCGCTCGCCGCACGAGCCGGCGTCGACGCACGGGCTGACCGCACGTGTCCAGCGCCGCCGGCCCGCCAAGAAAATCCTTGTGCGCCTGCGCGCCAAACCGGCCGGAATGCAATCGCCGTCGCGATAGAACGCCGACGCGATCCGTGAAATACAAGCGCAGCGCCCCGCCGCCCGTCAGCGCGCGGTAGCCGGCGACGCCAACGCGATCCGCGCCTTCTCCTCGGGGCTGCCCGCGACGAAATACTTTTTCGCCCACCGCGAATCGGGCTGCAACGCGAGCTTGCCGCGCGCGCCCGCATCCGCCCCCGCCCCCGCACCCGCTCCCGCTCCCGAGCCCGAGCCCGAGCCCGAGCCCGATTCGCCGCGCGAAGCAATCGCCAGCGCGCGCGCACGATAGTGCTCGTACAGTCGCAGAAATTCCGCGAGGTAGATCGCCGCGACGCGCGCATCGCGAATCTCGAGCAGGTTCTCGTCGTTGTAGTGCTCGGAGTTCGCGCTCATGTTCGCCGAGCCGCTGTAGACGATCGGATTGGCCCCCTCCGCATCGATCACGATGAACTTGTGGTGAACGACGACGGGCGGATAGGCGGGCGGCGCCTCGCCCGGAAAGAGCCGCAGCTCCGGCTCGAAGCCGTCCGGCACCGTCGCGGGCGAGAAGTACGCGGCGTCGATCACGTCGCGATTCGACCGGCTGCGGTGATACAGCTCGAGGTTCGCGAGGCGCGCCGCATCGAGTGTCTTGCCGTCGCGCTGGTCCGCGTCCGCCTGCTGCGCGCCGCGCGCGCTGATCGCGTTGACGAGCCCGAACATCATCAGCCCGCGGTCGCCCGCCGCAAAGCACGCGTCGCGCAGCGCGGCGTCGGTCGGCATGAAAAGGCAGAACGCGACCGAATGCCGCGCGCCGCGAATCGCGTCGACGATCGTGTCGATCTGCGTGCGCGCGCCGCGCGGCTCCGGCGAGAACGACACGCGCACGCGCGCCGAGCCGACTGCGACCGGCTCCGACCAGCCGGGCGCGAGCCGGGCCGTCTCGGCAATGCCCGGATTCGACGCGAGCGCATGCGCGCGGGCGTCGTACAGCTCGGCGAGCGCCGCCGATTCGAACGTGTGCAGCACGTTCGCCTGCTCGGTGATGCCTTCCGTCGTGAAGTTCGCCGAACCGGTCAGCACGCGCGCGGGCCCGGATTCGTCGCCCGCGACGATGAATTTGTCGTGCATGATCCGCGTCTTGTCGCGCGGCGCGAGCATCGCGAGGCCCGTCAACTGCTCGACGGCCGGCTGGTTCGGCGAAGGCAGCGGCGCCTCGCCGCGGCCGCGCTTCGTCTCGTGCGCGTCGTAGACGATCGCGAGCGCATCCGCGCCGTGCGCGCGGCCGAACGCGTCGAATGCGGGAATCGCCCACAACGGATCGGTCAGGTGATAGACGGCCGACACGGCGCGCCGCGCAGCGCCGCCGAGCATCAGGCCGAAGGTTTCCTGCAGATCGTTCGCGAGCCACGCGCGCAAACGCCGCGCCGCGTCGGGCGACGGTGCGCCGCCGGCCGCGAGATCGAGCGCGCGGACCTGCCTCGCGAACGCCTGCGAGCTCACCACCGCGCGGTTGAACCACGTGCCGACGCCGTCCTCGACGTGCGCGGGCAGCGTGACGCTGCACACGCCCGCTTCGGCTTCGAGCACGCGCAGCGACGCGGGCGTGCCGACGACCGGATAGACGTCGTAGCGAAACGTCAGGCCGCGATCCGGCGGATCGATCCGCGCGTCCCACCACATGAATTTCTGGATCGGCGCCTGGTCGGTCGGCGCGTCGCCTTGCGTGTCGGCCGCGGGGCCGTCGAACGTCAGCCGGTTCGGCAGCCAGCTCGTCGCGGCGCGCGTCTTGCCGTCCGCCGTCCAGAAGCCGGGCGTGCGTTTGATCGCGAAGCCGAGAAAATCGTCGCGACGCCGCGCGTCGGGCCAGTCGAAGGCCAGCAGGACCAACGTCGGGGAAAGATAGCTGCGCACGCTGACGGACATCGCCGCCCTCCTCGGCTCATCGCCTTTCAAAGTCGAAGCGATGAGTGTTCAACGCGCGCTTGCCGTGCGTGTGACGTTCCGATGAAGTTTCCGTGTCGTTTCGGCTTTGGCTTTGGCTTTGGCTTTGGCTTTGGCGCGGCGGACGGCCGCGCGGCGAGCGTGGTAGGCGGCGGGCGGACGAAATCGGGCGATCGAGACGGAGCGACGCGAGGCGCAACGGCGTCCCGCAGCGCGCGATTTACGAAACAAGGCATGCGTCGCATGGTCGAGACGCTCGCCCGACGCACCGGCGCTCGCCCGCGAACGACAAAATCGAACATCCTCGGCACCCGCCCACGCTGCATCGCGTTGCCGCGCTTCGATGGACTGAGAGAAGTTCGGCGCACGCCGTGCCGGAATCTCCCACGCTCGCGACACTCCCTCGACACCCCGGAGCTCATCCGCACGCGACGAAAACCGATCGTCCTCGGCACCCGCCCACGCTGCATCGCGTTGCCGCGCTTCGATGGACTGAGAGAAGTTCGGCGCACGTCGCGCCGGAATCTCGCACGCTCGCGACGCTCGCCCGGCACCCCGGCGCTCAACCGCAGACGACGAGCTCGATCCCCCGCGACGTCAACGCCCGCCGCGTCGCCTTGTCCGGCGCGCGCTCGGTCACGAGAAAGCGCGCGGCGTCCGAGCCGTTGATCCGCACGGGCGTCACGCGCCCGAACTTCGAGTGATCGGCCACGACGATCGGCGCGGCCGCCGCCGCGAGCATCCGCCCGCGCACCTCGGCCACGACGCGCGAGTAATCGGTAAGCGTGCCGTCGGGCGTGATTCCGCCCGCGCCGACGAACGCGAAGTCGACGTGGTATTGCGCGAGCTGCTGGATCGTGTCGAGGCCGAACGTCGCGTCCTCGTCGTCGGACAGCTCGCCGCCGAGGAGCGTCACGCGGTTGCCGTTGCGGCGGCCGAGCACGCCGACGATTCGCCAGTCGTTCGTGTAGATGGCCAGCCGGTGGCGGTCGACGAGCGCGAGCGCGACCGCGTAGACCGTGCTGCCCGAGTCGAGCAGCACCGACGCGCCGTCGGGCACGAATTCGGCCGCGCGCCGGCCGATCGCACGCTTCGCGTCCGCGTGCGACGCGTCGCGCTCGGACACGCTCGGCTCATGCCGATCGGCCGCGAGCGCGCCGCCGTGCGTCGTGATCACGAGGCCGCGCGCGGCGAGCGCGTTCAGGTCGCGGCGGATCGTCTCGCGCGACACGGCGAGCGCGTTCACGAGCTGCGCGACCGACACCGCGCCCGTGCGGCCGAGTTCGGACAGGATGTAGCGATGACGTTGTTCTGCAAGCATGGCGCGCGGCGCGGCCGGGCCGCGGTCGGATCGAGGATGGCGAATGGCGAATGGCGAATGGCGAATGGCGAATGGCGGGCTATTGTAGTACGGCGCGATGAAGTCACGCCGATCGCCTGCCGGTCCGGCCCTGCCCGCGCCACGCGTGTCATGTGCCGTTTGTCGTTTGCCCTTTGCCCTCTGCCGTCTGCCGTCTGCCGTCTGCCGTCTGCCGTCTGCCCTCTGCCCTCTGCCGTCTGCCGTCTGCCGCCAGCATGAATCGAATGCCAGCGGACCACGGACCGCGCGCCGCAAACCTCAAACCACAAACCTCAAACCTCAAACCTCAAACCTCAAACCACCCTTACAGAATCGGACTTTCGCGCAACACGCGCGCGTCGCACGGACGGTTGCGCAGGAAGAGCGCGGACAGCACCGCGCCGACCAGCGCGATAGCGCCGGCGAGCACGAACGCGGACGCGAACGAGCCGCTGCGCTCGACGATGAACCCGGTGACGGCCGGCCCGACGACGCCCGACAGGCTCCCCATGCAATGCAGGCAGCCGCTGACCGCGCCGACGCGCTCGGGCGCGACGACGTCCTGCACGATCGCCCAGTAGATCGCCCCCGTCACGTAGAGGAAGAAGAGCGACACGGACATCAGCGCGATCGCGCCCTGCGTCGAGCGCACCGCGCCCGCGATCGCGACGCAGATCCCCGCGCCGAGCAGGCAGGTGACGAGCACGATCCGGCGCGACAGCATCGCGTTGCCGGTGAGCTTGTAGATCACATCCGAAACGAAGCCGCCGCACGCAAGGCCGACGGTGCCGACAAGCCACGGCACGACCGTCGCCACGCTCATCTCACGGATATTCAGGTGATGCGCCTGCACGAGATAGCTCGGAAACCAGCTCAGGAAGAAGAACAGCACGTAGTTGTAGCCGAAGAACGCGACGCCCGTCGCGAGGATGCGCGGCTGCTTCAGATAATGCCGAAGCAACGGCGCATCGACGCCGCCCGCGGCCGCACGCGGCGCGGCCGCGGATACTGCACCGCCGGCGCCGGCAAGCCCCGCCGCGGACGAAGCCGAACCCGCCGCGGGCCGGTCCGACGTGGTCGCGACCCACACGAGCACCCACGCGAGGCCGATCACGCAGACGATCCAGAACGCCGGCCGCCAGCCGAACTGCACGGCGAGCATGCCGACGATCGGCCCGGCGATCGCGCCGCCGAGCGGCGAGCCCGCGCTCAACAGCCCCATCGCGGTGGCCGCCGATTCGCGCGGCAGCCAGTTGTTGACCATCTTGTTCGCGGCGGAGCAGAGCGGCCCCTCCGCCATGCCGAACAGCAGGCGCACGATCAGCAGGCTGACGAAGCCGACCGTGATCGCCGTCATCCCGCAAAAGATCGACCAGAGGCCGACGGCCAGCACGTAGACGAGCTTCGGCCCGAGCCGGTCGGACGCGAGGCCGCCGACGAAATTGAACAGCGCATAGCCGACGAAGAACGTGCTGAAGACGATGCCCATCTGCGCGGCGTCGATCCCGAGATCCTTCTGCACCATCGGCGCGACGATCGACAGCGCGACGCGATCGAGATAGTTGATGCCGTATACGATGAACAGCAGCAATACCGTGATCCACCCCATCGTTCTCTGATTCATGCCTGTCTCCTTCATGCCGACGCTGCCGGCGTTCCTATGATTTGTCGCTGCCGCTGGCGGCGGCGGTCGCGGGTCGAATGCGGACCGAATGCGGGCCGATCGCGGACCGGTTCGTGCGGCGCGCCGCCGGGCAACCCGGTGCTCGGGCGGCTCGCCACCCGTTGCCCCGCGCCACCGCCCTCTGTTCCTCTGTGTCTTCGTTGCCGCGGCCGGCCTCGCGCGCGGTCCGTCTCGCGCGAAACGCGAAACATGAAACGCAAGAGGCGGCGCACGGCGGACGGACGAGACCGACGGCATCGAGCGCCGCGCTCGCCTCGCCCGCGCTCAAGCGTCGAGCAACGGCCTCAGCAGCGCGTCCGTGCCGCGCTCGCGCAATGTCTCCAGATGCGAGCCGACGCGCGCCGTCAGCGCATCGGGCCATCGCGCCGCGCCGCGCGACGCGAGCCGATCCAGCGCCGCGCGCACCGCGTCGGTCGCGCTGCACGCCGCATGCAGGGTTCGCGCAAGCGCGTCGGCGCCCGGATCGTCGAGCGCGAGCGGCTTGCCGGCCTCGTCGTGCGGCGCTTCCACGTAATGCAGCCACGCGGCGAGCGCACGCTCGAGATACGGCCGCTCGACGCCCGCCGCCGCGCTCTGCTCGAGCGCCGGCAGCCAGCGCAGCGGCACCTTCTGCGTGCCGTCCGTCGCGATCTGCGCGGTGCGATGCGCGAGCGCCGGGTTGCGAAAGCGCTCGATCAGCGACGCGCAATACGCATGCACGTCGTAGCCGGCCGGCACGTCGACGGTCGCGAGCAGGTCGCGCGTCATCACGCCGCGCACGAACGCGTCGATCAGCGGATCGGCCATCGCATCGGACACCGTGCGCCGCGCGCGCAATTGGCCGACGTACGCGATCGCCGAATGCGAGCCGTTCAGCAGTCGCAGCTTCATCTTCTCGTACGGGCGCACGTCGGTCGCGACGAGCGCGCCCGCCTCTTCCCAGCGGGGCCGCGCGCCGGCGAAGCTGTCCTCGAACACCCACTGCGCGAACGGCTCGCAGACGATCGCCGCCTCGTCGCGCACGCCGATCCGCGCTTGGGCCCAGTCGAGCGATTCGGGCGTCGCGGCGGGCACGATCCGGTCGACCATCGTGTTCGGGAACGCGACGTCGTCGCGGATGCGCCGCGCGAGCGCGCCGTCGACCTGCTCCGCGTATTGCGCGAGCAGCGTGCGCAGCGTGTCGCCGTTCGACGGCATGTTGTCGCAGCAAACAACCGACAGCGGCGCGCCCGCCGGACGCCGCCGGATGCCGGCCGCGAGCACGCCGAGCGTCGTCCACGGCGCATCCGGCTGCTGCAGGTCGCGGCGGATCGCGGGATCGTCGGCGTCGAGCTCAGCGCCGCCCGCCTTGCGGTAATAGCCCTTCTCGGTGACGGTCAGGCTGACGATCGGCACGGCCGGATCGGCGATCAGGCCGAGGAGCGGCGCGAGCGCCTGCGGCGCGAACAGCGCGCGATGGACCGCGCCGACGATGCGGGTGCGCGCGGCGTCGCCGTCGCGCTCGGTGACCGAATAGAGATGATCCTGCGCGGCGAGCCGCTCGACGGTGTGCGGTCGCCGCAGCTCGACGCCCGCGATGCCCCAGCGCATGTCGCCGCGCTCGACGAGCGTCTCCGTGTAGCACGCCTGATGCGCGCGATGGAACGCGCCGAGGCCGAGGTGCACGATGCCCGTGCGCAGCGCGCGCCTGTCGTAGCGGGGATAGGACACCTCGGCCGGCAAATTGCGGCATTGATCGGACGAAAGAAGCGGCATGACGATTGAATTGGCGGTTTGTACCATGGTAGATATGTGACTTCCGGCAGAGTATTCCGAGTACACTCTCGGTTTTATTGGTGTATACGCTAAGTCGGCTTCCTTTCTCACCAGATGTACCATGGTAGAAAGATGAAATGAACTGTGCCTCGCCCTTGATGAAGAACCCGTTGATGAGCGACAAGGAATCCACTGAAGACATCGTCGTCGCGGCGCTGCACGGCTTCGTGCTCGACGCCGACGCGTCGTACACGCAACAGGTGCACGCGCTGCTGCGCAACGCGATCGTGCGCGGCGCGCTGCCGCCGCGCACCGCGCTGTCGGAGGCGGTGATCTCGGCCACGATCGACGTGAGCCGCACGCCCGTGCGCGAGGCGCTCGCGCAACTCGCCGACGAACGGCTCGTGCAGATCTACCGCAAGGTCGGCACGCTCGTCGCGCCGATCTCGGTGTCGATGCTCGAAGAAGGACGCTTTGCGCGCAGCACGCTCGAATGCGCGAACCACGTCGATCTCGCGCAAAAGATCACGCCGGCGCAGCTCGAGGAACTCGCGCGCCTCGTCGGCGCGCAGCGCGACGCGGTGGCCGCGCGCGACGTCGACACCTTCTTCGCGCTCGACGAAACGATGCACGGCCGCATGTTCGAGTTCGCCGGCCGGCCGCACGTGTGGGAGATGCTGCAGCCGATGAAGCGGCAGTTCGACCGCGTGCGCTGGCTGCTGCTCGATCGCGTCGAGGACCACGCGCGCCGCGCGCTGCACGAGCACGAGCAGATCCTCGCGCACATCGCGTCGCGCAACATGGCGCTGCTCGGCGCGTCGGTCGCGGTGCACGTCGACCGCGTGAGCTCCCATCTGCCCGAGGTGCGCGACCGCGCGCCGCACTACTTTGTCGACTGAACCACTCATCGGAGAAGCCGCGTGAAAATCGAACGGCTGAACATCATCGTCACCTGCCCCGGCCGGAATTTCGTGACGGTCAAGATCGTCACCAACGAAGGCGTCTACGGCCTCGGCGACGCGACGCTCAACGGGCGCGAGCTCGCCGTGCGCGCGTATCTCGAGGATCACGTGTTTCCGTGCCTCGTCGGGCGCGACCCGCGCAATATCGAGGACATCTGGCAATACCTGTACCGCGGCGCGTACTGGCGGCGCGGGCCCGTCACGATGACGGCGATCGCCGCGATCGACATGGCGCTGTGGGACATCCTGGGCAAGCTCGCCGGCATGCCCGTCTATCGGCTGCTCGGCGGCCGCAGCCGCGACGGGCTGATGGTGTACGGCCACGCGACCGGGCGCGACCACGAGGAAGCGATCGACGCCGTGCATCGGCACATCGAGGCGGGCTACCGTGCGATCCGCGTGCAGTCGGGCGTGCCGGGGCTGTCGAAGGTGTACGGCGTCGGCAAGACCGCGGGCGCGTACGAGCCCGCCGAAAAGGGCCTGCCGCCCGAGGAGCCGTGGGACACCGCGCTCTATCTGCGCCACACGCCGGAGCTCTTCCGCAAGGTGCGCGACGCGGTCGGCGACGCGCCGCATCTGCTGCACGACGCGCATCACCGGCTCACGCCGATCGAGGCCGCGCGCCTCGGCCGCGATCTCGAGCCGTACCGGCTGTTCTGGCTCGAAGACGCGACGCCCGCCGAAAACCAGGACGCGTTCCGATTGATCCGCAGCCACACGACGACGCCGCTCGCGGTGGGCGAGGTCTTCAATTCGATTTGGGACTGCAAGGATCTGATCCGCGACCAGCTGATCGACTACATCCGCGCGACGATCGTCCACGCGGGCGGCATCACGCACGTGCGCCGCATCGCCGACTACGCGGCGATGTACCAGGTCCGCACGGGCTTCCACGGCGCGACCGACCTGTCGCCCGTGTGCATGGCGGCCGCCGTCAACTTCGGCCTGTGGGCGCCGAACTTCGGCATTCAGGAGCTGATGCCGCACAACGCGCTGACCGACGAAGTCTTTCCGCACAGCTATCGCTTCGAGGACGGCCATCTCGTGATGGACGACGTGCCGGGCCTCGGCGTCGACATCGACGAGGCGCTCGCCGCGAAATATCCGTACGAGCGCGCCTACCTGCCCGTCGCCCGCCTGCGCGACGGCTCGATGTGGAACTGGTGAGCGGGTGAGCGCGTGCGCGCACGAACTACACGAAACGAAACACGAAGGAGAATCAGGACATGCTGAGCGTCGTCGTCGACCGGCCCAATAGCATGGGCGTGCGTGAATTGCCGACGCCCGCGCCCGCCGCGGGCGAAGTGCGCGTGCGCGTGCGTTATGCGGGCATTTGCGGTTCCGATCTGCACATCTTCCACGGCAAGAACCCGTTCGTCTCGTATCCGCGGATCATCGGCCACGAGTTCGTCGGGCGCATCGAATCGGTCGGCGCGGGCGTCGACGCGTCGCGCGTCGGCGAGATCGTCGCGGTCGATCCGGTCATCAGCTGCGGGCACTGCCATGCGTGCGCGATCGGGCGGCGCAACGTGTGCCGCAACCTGAGCGTGCTCGGCGTGCATCGCGACGGCGGCTTCAGCGAGTACGCCTGCGTGCCCGCGGCGAACGCGTACCGGATTCCGCCCGAGATCGCCGACACGTGCGCGGCGATCGTCGAGCCGTTCGCGGTCGCGGCGAACGCGACCGCGCGCACCGGCGTGCTGCCGTCCGACGTCGCGCTGATCTACGGCGCGGGCACGGTGGGCCTCACGCTGCTGCAGGTGCTCAAGCACGTCTACGGCATCCGCGCGTTCATCACCGATCGCCTCGACGAGCGCCTGGAACTGGCGCGCCGGTGCGGCGCTTCGGCCGACGAGGTGATCAACGCGGCGGCCGAAGCGCTGCCCGACGCGCTGCTGCGGCGCGGCGTCGACGGCGGCCCGACGCTGATCTTCGACGCCGTCTGCCATCCGTCGATCCTCGAGGAAGCGGTGCGGCTCGCGGCGCCCGCCGGGCGGATCGGCGTGCTCGGCTTCTCGTCGGAGCCGTCGTCGATCGTGCAGGCCGAGCTGACGAAGAAGGAACTGACGCTGTGCGCGTCGCGGCTCAATTGCGCGATGTTCGCGCCGGTCATCGAATGGATCGCCAAGGGGCTCGTGCATCCGGAGCACATCGTCACGCACAAGGTCGATTTTCGCGACGTCGCGCATGCGTTCGATCTCGCGGAGCGCAATCCGCGCGAAAGCTGCAAGATCCTGCTGGATTTCGCGGCGGAGCCGGAGTGAAACGCACGAGACCGAGCGGAGCCTGACGCGGCTCGTCGGGCACGGTTGCGGCGGCGCGCAAAGCGTGACGCGGCGCGCGGGCGGCGGCGCACATCCGCACATCCGCACATCCGCGCAAATGCGCAAATACGCATTTGCGCGTTCGCCAACCGGCAAGGCCGCTCGGTCGCGCCGCGCGCGGTCGACAGCCAACCGTGCGACGCGGGGATTCGTGCGGCGCCACACGCAGTTCGACACGCGCGGCGCACGGCGATTTCGGACGGGACGCACGCGCGATGCGCCGGGAACGCCATGCTCAGGCGCGCGTCGCGCGGCCGCCCGCAGCGTCATGGCTTCGCGATCGATACGGGAACGACGCGCAGCGAACCCGCGCCGAGCTCAAGCGCTATCGCGATCGATCGGGGCGACGCGCCGAATCAAGCGCTACCCGCACTCCACTCCGGCAACCTCCCTTCGCAGCCGACGCGCGCCTTCGACGGACGAGCCAAACGAACGAGCCAAACGAAGCCCCCAAAACGAAGGACCCGAACCGGCGGCCCACACGAACGAGCAATTCAGTATTTCGCGTCGCGCGGCAATCGCCTTCGCCGCACGTTGCTAAACTCGCGGGCTCGACCACCAGCCAACCGACAGGGGTGCACCGATGTACCGCAAAGGCATCGTCCTCGAAATCCAGTTCCCGCCTGAACGGCTCAACGACGCCGCCGGCGATCCGTACTGGATCGATCTCACGCTCGACGAAGCGCGCCGGCTGCATCAGCAGTTGAACGCGCGCTTCGCGACCGAAGCGAGCGCGAACCAGCCGCTCGATACGTTCTCGATCGACTGACGCCGGGCCGCGATCGCGCGCAGCCGCCGGCTGTGCAGAATCCGACAAGACGGCCGCGCCCGGGTGCGCGATACTCGGCGGCTTCCACGTCATGCCGGCTTCGTCCGGTCCGCTTCGCATGCCGGTTTCCGCTTCTCTCGCCGCCGCGGCGTTCGTCGCGCTGTGGTCCACGGGCTTCATCGTCGCCCGCGCGATCAAGCCTTACGCCGATCCGAACCTGTATCTGCTCGCGCGCTTCTCGGGCACCGCGCTCCTCTATGCGTGCGTCGCGCTCGCCGTCCGCGCGCCGTGGCCCGCGCGGCGCGATTGGGGACGCCATCTGTTCGCAGGGGCGCTGCTGCAAGGCGTCTATCTGAGCGCGAGCTACTGGGCCGTCGCGCAAGGGCTCAACGCCGGCGTGATGGCGCTCCTCGGCGCGCTGCAACCGCTCGCGACCGCCGCGCTCGCCGCGCCGCTCTTCGGCGAGCGGCTGTCCGCGCGGGGCTGGCTCGGCATGGCGCTCGGCGTGGCGGGCGTCGCGCTCGTGCTCGCGCCGAAGCTCGACGCCGCCCCCGCGACGGCGGGCGGCGCGCCCGCATGGGTCGTCGTCGCGATCGCGGTCGCGGCCGTCGCGTCGATCACGGCCGGCTCGCTCTATCAGAAAACCTCGCTCGCGCAGACCGACTTGCGCACCGCGGTTGCGTTGCAGAACTTCGGCGCCGCGCTCGTCGCCGGCGCCGCCGCCGTCGTGCTCGGCGAAACCCGCTGGCACGGCACGCCCGCGCTGTGGGTTTCGCTCGCATGGGGCGTCGGAATGCTGTCCGGCGTCGCGGTGATGCTGCTGATGGCGATGTTGCGGCGGGGCGAAGCGGCGCGCGCGACATCGCTGCTGTTCCTCGCGCCGCCCCTCGCCGCGCTGCAGGGCTACGCATTCTTCGGCGAAACGCTCGTGCCGCTGCAGATCGCCGGCTTCGCGGCCGCGCTCGCCGGCGTCACGCTCGCGCGCCGCCGTTGACGGCCGGCGTGCGCGCGCGAATCCGCCTATGATCAAACCTTCGATTCCGTCGCCGAGGAGCGCGCCGATGTCCCGCCCCGATCACGCCGCCCGCCAGCAGGCGATCGCAGCCGAGCTGCACGTTTCGCCGTCGTTCGACGCGCACGACGAAGCCGAGCGCCGGATCGCGTTCCTCGCCGACTACCTGCGCGCGGCCGGATTGCGCGCCTACGTGCTAGGCATCAGCGGCGGCGTCGATTCGTCGACGGCGGGCCGGCTCGCGCAACTGGCCGTCGAGCGGCTGCGCGCGTCGGGCTACGACGCGCGCTTCGTGGCGATGCGGCTGCCGTACGGCGCGCAGCATGACGAAGCGGACGCACAGCGCGCGCTCGCGTTCGTGCGCGCGGACGAAACGCTCACGGTCGACGTGAAGCCCGCCGCCGACGCGATGCTCGCCGTGCTCGCCGCGGGCGGCCTCGCGTATCTCGACCACGCGCACCAGGACTTCGTGCTCGGCAACATCAAGGCGCGCGAGCGGATGATCGCGCAATACGCGGCCGCGGGCGCGCGGCGCGGCGTCGTGATCGGCACCGATCACGCGGCGGAATCGGTGATGGGCTTCTTCACGAAATTCGGCGACGGCGGCGCGGACGTGCTGCCGCTCGCGGGCCTGACCAAGCGCCGCGTGCGCGAGGTCGCGCGCACGCTCGGCGCGGACGAGCGGCTCGTGACGAAGACGCCGACCGCCGATCTGGAAACGTTGCGCCCGCAACTGCCCGACGAGCACGCATACGGCGTCACTTACGAGCAGATCGACGACTTCCTCGAAGGCAAGCCGGCCGACGAAGCGGTGAGCGAGACGGTGCTGCGGTTCTACGACGCGACACGCCACAAACGCGCGCTGCCTTATACGATGTTCGATTGGCCGGGCCGCGCGACGTAAGCGCGCAGACGATGTCGATTCGGTATCGTTTTTTCGATGCGCCGTGCGGCCGGCTTTCGCGTCGACGGCGGCTTTCGCATCGCGCGGCGCAATCCGATGCGGTCCCGTCGGCGCGGGCACGCATTCGCGTTCGCGACGACGGTGGCGTGCGGCTCCGGGCTCCCGTTTCTTGGCCTTTCGCTTCCGAATTCCGGCCTCTGGCACTGCGCTTCCGGCTTGTTGCCGCTGACTCCCGATTTGCAGTGCCTGCCTCGCGCCTCGCGCCAGTTGCTGCATTGACGGCTCGCCATTCAGCCATCGCGCTCGCCGCCGCCCGGAGCCGGCGATCCGGAAGCCGGCGATGCGCGCGTGCCGTCCTCGACGCGCGGGCCGCCCGGGCCGCCGGTTTCGTGCGCGCGATCCGCACCGCCCGGCGCAGCGCCGCCGCTCGCCGCGGCCGTGTCGTCCGCGGCACGGGCACCGCCGGCCGGCTCGATCGCCCTCGCCGCATCCGCATCCGCGCCCGCCGCGGGCTCGACGCCGCGCCGCGCACCCGCGCCGTCACCGACCGCGCCGACGCTGCGCGCCGAACCCGCATCGCGCCCCCCGGCCCCCACACCACCCGCCCCGGCGCCGGCGTTCGCGCCTGCATCGCTCGCAGCCTCGGCACGCCCGGCCGGAACGGCGCCGCTCGCGGCCGAATCCGCGCCGCCCGTCTCTGCGAGCGTCGCCCGCACGAGCGCCGCGCTCATCCATTTGACGACGGTCATGAACTGCTGGAAGTCGAGCCCCCAGATGTCCTTCAGCACGACCATCGCCTCGGTGCCGTAGAGCAGCGACAGCGCCTGCGCGAGCCGCGCGGCCGCGGCCGGATCGACGCCCGCCTGCACCATCGGCTCGACCGCGAGCGTCAGCAGCCGGCGGCGATTGCCGCGCCGGTACTTCGGCTCGTCCTGCGCGCGCCGCGCGCGCTCGTTCGCCCATTGATGCAGCGCGACCTGCAGCGCGGCACGCAATGCGCCCTCGTGCTGCTCCATCCGCGGATACGCGAAGTCGAGCAACTCGTTGACGCGCGCCTCGACCGACGTCGACGTCGGCCGCCATTGCAGCACCGGCCCGAGGCTTTCGTCGACGACGGTGCTCACGAGCGCCGCCTGGGAGGGGAAATAACGGTAAGCGGTCGCGCGCGACACGCCGGATGCGTTCGCGAGCTCGGTGATCGACGGAAACCAGCCTTGCTCGAGCATCGACAGCGCGGTTTGCAGCAGCAGCTCGCGGGTCTGCGCGCGAGTCTCGGACAGCGGTTCCGGTGCGGATTCGGTAGTTGGCATGTGTTTTGTGAGGACGACCGCTGAGACGGCCGTCTCATCTGTGTTAAAGTGATCGCGGAATCGAATCGCGGTGACATCGTGCGACAAACGAACGATTGGCGAAGGAGACCAAATGGTACCCCACCGTAAACAGATCTACGTTGCGGCAACCGTTGATACAAAAGGCGCGGAAGCGCATTTCGTCAAGGACCGGATCGTCGAATCGGGGCTTTCGGCGGTCGTCGTCGACCTATCGACCCGCACGCCGGGCCTCGCGGCCGACATCGGCGCGGACATCGTCGCCGCGCACCATCCGGACGGCGCGTCCGCCGTATTCTGCGACGATCGCGGCCGCGCGATCGCCGCGATGGCGGTCGCATTCGAGCGCTACCTCGCGAGCCGCGACGACGTCGCCGCGCTGATCGGCATCGGCGGCTCGGGCGGCACGGCGCTCGTCACGCCGGCGATGCAGGCGCTGCCCGTCGGCGTGCCGAAGCTGATGATCTCGACGATGGCGTCGGGCAACGTGTCCGCGTACGTCGGCTCGTCGGACATCGCGATGCTCTATTCGGTGACGGACGTCGCCGGCCTGAACCGGATCTCGCGCCAGGTGCTCGCGAACGGCGCGCACATGATCGCGGGCGCGGTGCGCGACATGCAGCCGTTGCCCGGCGACCTGAAGCCCGCGCTCGGCCTGACGATGTTCGGCGTGACGACGCCGTGCATCCAGGCGGTCACGTCGCGGCTCGAAGCGCGCTTCGACTGCATCGTGTTCCACGCGACCGGCAACGGCGGCCATGCGATGGAGAAGCTCGCGGACAGCGGCCTGCTCGACGGCGTGCTCGATCTCACCACCACCGAAGTCTGCGACCTGCTGATGGGCGGCGTGCTCGCGTGCGGCGAGGATCGCTTCGACGCGATCGCGCGCAGCAAGACGCCGTACGTCGGCTCGTGCGGCGCGCTCGACATGGTGAACTTCGGCCACATCGACACGGTGCCGCCCCGCTACGCCGGCCGCCTGCTGTACAAGCACAATCCGCAAGTCACGCTGATGCGCACGACGCCGGCCGAGAACCGCCTGATCGGCGAGTGGATCGGCGCGAAGCTGAACGCGTGCGACGGCCCCGTGCGGTTCCTGATTCCCGAAGGCGGCGTGTCGGCGCTCGACGCGCCGGGCCAGGCGTTCTGGAGCCCGGAAGCCGACGCGGCGCTGTTCGACGCGCTCGAGGCGACGGTCGTCCAGACAGAGCGCCGCCGCCTCGTGCGCGTGCCCGCGCACATCAATGATCCACGGTTCGCCGACGTCGCCGTCGAACACTTCTTATCGCTTCTCGCAGCACACCGGAATTGAAGATGAAGAGACTTTCACGCGCCGAGATCCTCGAGAAGCTGCGCGCGGCCATTGCGCGCGGCGAGCCGATCATAGGCGGCGGCGCGGGGACGGGCCTGTCCGCGAAATGCGAGGAAGCGGGCGGCATCGACCTCATCGTGATCTACAACTCGGGCCGCTACCGGATGGCCGGGCGCGGCTCGCTCGCGGGCCTGCTCGCGTACGGCAACGCGAACGAGATCGTCGTCGACATGGCGCGCGAGGTGCTGCCCGTCGTCAAGTCGACGCCCGTGCTCGCCGGCGTGAACGGCACCGATCCGTTCTGCAACTTCGACGCGTTTCTCGACGAGCTGATGCGGCTCGGATTTTCCGGCGTGCAGAACTTCCCGACCGTCGGCCTCATCGACGGCAACTTCCGCGCGAATCTCGAGGAGACCGGGATGGGCTACGCGCTCGAAGTCGACATGATCCGCCTCGCGCACGGCAAGGGCCTGCTGACGACGCCTTACGTGTTCAGCGAAGCCGACGCGATCGCGATGGCCGAAGCCGGCGCGGACATCGTCGTCGCGCATCTCGGCCTCACGACGGGCGGCACGATCGGCGCGAACACCGCGCGCACGCTCGCCGATTGCGTGCCGCTCGTGCGCAACTGGGCCGATGCGGCAAAATCCGTGCGCGACGACGTGATCGTGCTCTGCCACGGCGGCCCGATCGCGTCGCCCGAGGACGCCGCGTACATCCTGCGCGCGTGTCCGCAGTGCCACGGTTTCTACGGCGCGAGCTCGATGGAGCGCCTGCCCGCCGAAACCGCATTGACCGACATGACGCGGCGCTTCAAGGAGATCGACAGGCGCGTCGCGTCATGACCCGCGCGCGAAGCGCGCGCCTTGCACGAGAAACCGAACGACGATGAACCACACCTCCTTCGCCAGCAGTGTCATCGACGCGCCGATCGAGCGCGTCTGGGCGTTCTTCCGCGATTTCGACGGCCTCGCCGCGTTCCATCCGGCGATCGTCGAGAGCCGGCTCGAGCCCGGCCCGGACGCTTACACGGTGGGCGCGATCCGCCATCTGACGCTGTCGGACGGCTACGTCCGCGAAAAACTGCTGAAGCTCGACGAACCGAATCACGCGCTCGAGTATTCGATCATCGAGACGTCGATGCCGGTGCGCGACTATGTCGCAGGCGTGGAGCTCTTCCCCGTCACCGATTCGGGCAAGACGTTCGCGCAATGGTGGGCGAACTTCACGACGCAAGGCGTCGAGTTGCAGCCGGTCGCGGCGTCGATCAGCGAGCACGTGTTCGCGGCGGGGTTCCGCTCGCTCGCGGACAGGTTGCGCGTGCGCTGACTTGCGTGCGCGCTGACGTGTCGCACGCAGCCGTGCCGTTTCGTCGCGCCGCCGCCCATCGCGGGCATCGCGCGCGGCTTGCCGGCGAGCTTCGCCGCCGCCTTGCCGCACCGCCCATGCGCGGCGCGGCGGCACGGCGACGCAGCGCCGCCGGCCGTTTCTCGGGTTCTGGCAATGGCCCTCGGATAAAGCCGGAACCTTTTTGGCCGACCGTGACCGGTCGGCCACTTTCTATCCGCAAGCGCGCCGCGCACGACGGCGCATCCCCACGCAGCAGACGAACGGATCGCGCGTAACGCGCGATCCGTTCGCACACCGCAATACCTGCGACAAGCGGGCGCAGCCGCTTCTCCAGAAATTCATCTGGATTAAGTTATTCGCCGCCCCGCGCCTGCCCACAAAGATGCATTTGCTGCGCATCAATACTCGCCTGCCTCGCGATCGATAGCTTGGAGGAAACGAAGCCAGCGAGGGGCTAATCATGAAAGAAGACCTGCAATCGATCCGTGGCCAACTGCGCGCCACGTTCCTGTCCGTCCTGTTCGGCGCCGTCGTCGCGACGAGCGCGCATGCCGCAACGGCGAGCGCATCCGGCAAGATTCCCGGCGACTTCGGCCCGCCGCAAGGCGAGCCGATCCACGCGACGCTCGTGAGCCCGCCGAACGTGCCGCCGCCCATCGCTCGCCGCTATCCGGCGAAAGTCATCGTCGATCTCGAAGTGATCGAGAAAGTGATGCCGATCGCGGACGGCGTGAACTACACGTTCTGGACCTTCGGCGGCGCGGTGCCCGGCAACTTCATCCGCGTGCGGCAAGGCGACACGGTCGAGTTCCATCTCAAGAACCGTCCGGACAGCAAAATGCCGCACAACATCGATCTGCACGCGGTGACGGGGCCGGGCGGCGGCGCGACGTCGAGCTTCACCGCGCCCGGCCACGAATCGCGCTTCACGTTCAAGGCGCTGAACGAAGGGCTCTTCGTGTATCACTGCGCGACCGCGCCCGTCGGCATGCATGTCGCGAACGGGATGTACGGCCTGATTCTCGTCGAGCCGCCCGAAGGGCTGCCGAAGGTCGACCACGAGTACTACGTGATGCAGGGCGATTTCTACACGAACGGCAAATATCGCGAGAACGGGCTGCAATCGTTCGACATGGACAAGGCGATCGACGAGCGCCCGACCTACGTCGTCTTCAACGGCGCCGAAGGCGCGCTGACGGGCGACAAGGCGATGCGCGCGCGCACCGACGAGACGGTGCGCCTCTTCATCGGCAACGGCGGGCCGAATCTCGTGTCGAGCTTCCACGTGATCGGCGCGGTGTTCGACAAAGTGCGCGCGGACGGCTCCAGCGTCACGCAGAACGACGTGCAGACGACGCTGATTCCGGCGGGCGGCGCGGCGACGATCGAATTCCATACGCGCGTGCCGGGCAACTATACGTTCGTCGATCACTCGATCTTCCGCGCGTTCAACAAAGGCGCGCTCGCGATCCTGAAAGTCGACGGTCCGGACAACAAAGCAATTTATTCGGGCAAGGAGCTCGATACGCTCTATAGCGGCGACAGCGTCAACGCCGCGGCGGGATCGGGTTCAACGGGATCGCCGGCGGCGGCCGCCGGCACGAAAGACGGCACGAAAGGCGGCGCCTCGCTCGTCAAAACGAGCGGCGCGCCGCTGTCGCTGCCGGCGCAAGTGAAAGCGGGCGGCGCGGTGTTCGCGAGCACTTGCGCCGTGTGCCATCAGAGCGGCGGCACCGGCTTGCCGGGCGTGTTCCCGCCGCTTGCCGGCTCCGATTTCCTGGCGGCGAATCCGCAGCGCGCGATCGGCATCCTGCTGCACGGGCTGAACGGCAAGGTGACGGTCAACGGCCGCGACTACGACTCGGCGATGCCGCCGATGGCGCAGCTGACCGACGACGAGGTCGCGAACGTGCTGACGTACGTGCTCAACAGCTGGAACAATCCGGGCGGCCGGATCGGCGCGGACGAAGTCGCGAAGGCGCGCGCGAAGACGCCCGCCGTCGCCGAGGCGTCGCACTGACCGCCGACATCGGGGAGAACCGCCATGCGCGCCTCGAAACCGTCGTCCATGTGTTGCGCCGCGAGCGCGGCCCGGCTGGCCGGCATCGCGATCGCCGCGGCGCTTGCCCTCGCCGCGGGCGGCGCGCACGCCGCGCGCTTCGTGCGGCTGCCGGGCGGCGACTTCGAAAGCGCGCTGCCGCAGGACGTCCCAGGCCGCTCGACGCCCGTTCGCATCGACGCGTTCGAACTGCAGGACACGCCCGTGACCGTCCGCGCGTTCTCGGCATTCGTGAGCGCGCATCCCGAATGGCGGCGCGACCGCGTCGCGCGCGTGTTCGCCGGGCCCGCGTATCTCGCCGACTGGGCCGATCCGTTGCATGCGGCGCCGCAAACGCCGCCCGACGCGCCCGTCACGGGCGTCAGCTGGTTCGCCGCGCGTGCGTACTGCGCCAGCGAACGCGCGCGGCTGCCGACGTGGCTCGAATGGGAATACGCGGCGGCGGCCGACGCGACGCGCCCCGACGCGCGCAACGATCCGCTGTGGCGCCGGCAGATTCTGTCGTGGTACGAACAGCCCGCCGCGCGCGTGCTGCCGCCCGTCGGCGGCGTGCCGAACGTCTACGGCGCACGCAACCTGCACGGGCTGATCTGGGAATGGGTCGACGATTTCAATGCGCTCTTCATCAGCGGCGACAGCCGCACGCAAGGCGACCCGGACCAGCAACGATTCTGCGGCGCCGGCGCGATCAGCATCGTGCGCCGCGACAGCTACGCGGTGCTGATGCGCGTCGCGCTGCTGTCTTCCCTCACCGGCGCGGATTCGACCGGAAGCCTCGGCTTTCGCTGCGCCCGTTCGATTTCAGGAGATCAACGATGAAACCAGGACATCGCATCCGGCGCGGCGCGCTCGCGCTGTGCGTCGCAGCATGCGTCGCGACGACCGCTCGAGGCGCGGGCGTCGCCACATCGGCCGCGGCCACCGCGGCCGCCCCCTCGGCGGCGACGGATTCGCTCTATCAGACGAGCACGCTGCTGACCGATCAGGATGGCAAAACATTTCGTCTCGCCGATTTGCGTGGAACGCCGACGCTCGTCAGCATGTTCTATACGTCGTGCAAGATGGTGTGCCCGATGCTGTTCGAGACGATCGGCCTCACGCTCGACGCGGGCGGCGAAGCGGCGCGCAAGCGAATCAAGGTCGTCGCGGTGACGATCGATCCCGATCGCGATTCGGTCGCGGTGCTGCGCAAGACGGCGAACGCGCACGGCCTCGACGCGCGCTGGCGGCTCGCGCGCACCGACCGCGACAACACGCGGACGGTCGCCGCGCTGTTCGGCGTTCAGTACCGGAAGCTCGCGAGCGGCGAGTTCAATCATTCGAGCACGATCGTGCTGCTCGACGCCGACGGCCGCATCGTCGCGCGTACGAACACGCTCGGCGAGACGGACCCGGCGTTCGTCGACGCGATGCGCAGACAGCTCGCCGCGCAATGAGGCGAAGCGCGGTGTGCGGTGCGCG
Organism: Burkholderia sp. ABCPW 111; assembly: GCF_000773065.1. NCBI lineage: Bacteria > Pseudomonadati > Pseudomonadota > Betaproteobacteria > Burkholderiales > Burkholderiaceae > Burkholderia > Burkholderia sp. ABCPW 111. The sequence continues at coordinate 22,795 of NZ_JPWT01000117.1, forward strand.
GTGCGCGGTGCGCGGTGCGCGGTGTGCGGTGCGCGGCGCGGCGCGGCGCGGCGCGGTGCGGCGCGGCGCGGCGTAGAGCGTGCGCGCTTCGGCCAGCGCGCACGCGTCGAAATAAAAAAGCGATCGCCAATCACGGCGATCGCGAAAGCCGCCTGTTCCGAGGCAGATCGGAAGGGCTGACAGGCGGTGGCCTAACTCATCGCGCGATCACGGCTTGCCTTCTTTGCGGCCGCTTTCACGCGGATCGATCATCGGATGCCGGACGAATCAGGCGCGCCGACACAGCCGGGCGCGAACAAGCTGCGTGTGGCGTGATGAAAATGGACGAACGCCGTGCGCGCGTGCCCGCATGAAAATGCTTGCGCGCGCAACACGCTGCCCGGGCCGAGCGATCGGCGCTCGTCACGCATGTCACGGCGGCTGCCGCCGATGCGAGCATGCAGCGCCGCCATCGTCGCCGTGAAGCTCGGCCAGCGATCGTGCTCTCTCACGCGCATCCGTCAGTCAAATCCGGAGCAACGTCCGCACATCGGCCTAGGGCCTGTTCCCGCTAATAACGGGCTTGCGCTGGCCGCCAGAAGGGCCGAGCGCAAGGATTGCGACGAAGCGAATACTCGACGTATTCGCGAGGA
>NZ_JPWT01000118.1:0-22677 GCF_000773065.1 Burkholderia sp. ABCPW 111
TCGATCGAGCAATTGCTTCCTCCGACATCCTTAAAATCAGGTGTCAGATTATGCAATCGCTCGAAAACCCTCCACGGTTTCCTGCGATGAACCTTTTTTCTTTGCGCGACCGGCGTTGCCGGCCGTCGCCGATGCCGGTCAGAACCGACGCCCGTCAGAACCGATGCCGCATGCCGAGATTGACGATGCTTTGCGTGTCGGTGCCGCCGTATCCGTACGAGCCGATCGACGCCTGCGCGCGCTGCGTGCCGCCGTCGAGGGTGCGTTGCGTGCCCGTCGCGCGTTGCCACGCGCAGACGAGATACAGATCGGTTCGCTTGGGCAGGACGTAATCGGCGCCCGCCGACACCGGGTGATAGGCCGCGCTCGCATCGCCGCGCGCCTTCGTGTAGCGGTATCCGATGCCGACGAGCAGCGCCTGCGTCGCCTGATAGTTCGCGAATCCGCGCCCGGTGTCGTAACGTTGGGTCGTGCGGAACGTCGAGAGCGCATCGGGCTTGTGGCGTGCATTGCTGTAATCGACGCCGGCCGTGAACGGCCCGAAGCGTATTGCACGGCGGCGCGCGCGGTGTCGATCGATTTGGCCGACGCGTACGCGCCGTTGACGAGCGAGCCGTCGAACGTGCCGTCCGACGTGCCGGCCCATGCGTCGCGCGTCCTGCCCGGCGCTGACGCGCTCTGCGCATGGAAATAGCCGCCCGCGACGCTGAGCGGCCCGTTGCCGTACGACAGGCCGGCCGACCAGGTTTGACCCGCGCCCGCCTCGCCGGCGACGCCGCCGAGCGCACACATGCCGACGAACGTGAAGCCCGCGAGCGTGGGCGACGTGTATTTGATCGCATTGCTCGTGCGCGACGACGTATCGTAGTTGTCGACGTCGCCGGGCGTCGCGTAGACACTGCCGAACGAATAGCTGGCGGTGATGGGCCATGCGACGTCGACGAGCGCGTCGTACTGGCGGCCGATCGTGATCGTGCCGAATCGCGCGCTCGCGAATCCGACGAACGATTGGCGTCCGAACATGCGCCCGTTTTGTCCGAGCGCGCCGGTGTTCGGATTGAGGCCGTTTTCGATCGTGAAGATCGCCTTCAGGCCGCCGCCGAGATCCTCCGCGCCCGTCATCCGCGCGTCATGAGCGAGGGCGTCGATCGCGTCGTCGACGGGTAGAATGTCCGCATTCCACGGAGACAGGAACACCACGATGAAAACCTACGAGCAGTTCTACATCGGCGGCACGTGGCGCCCGAGCGCGGGCAAGGGCGCGATCGACGTGATCGACTCCGGCACGGAGGCCGTGATCGGCCGCATTCCCGAGGGCACGGCGGAGGACGCGAAGGCGGCCGTCGCCGCCGCGCGCGCCGCGTTCGACGGCTGGGCCGCGACGCCGCCCGCCGAGCGCGCCCGCTATCTGCACAAGATCGCCGACAACCTGAAGGCGCGCAGCGAGGAGCTCGCGCAGTCGATCACGGGCGAAGTCGGCATGCCGATCAAGCTGTCGCGCGCGATCCAGGTCGGCGGCCCGGTCTACAACTGGGGCGCGTATGCGAAGCTCGCCGAGACGTTCGCGTTCGAGGAGCAGGTCGGCAATTCGCTTGTCGTGCGGGAGCCCGTCGGCGTCGTCGCGGCGATCACGCCGTGGAATTACCCGCTCAACCAGATCACGCTGAAGGTCGCGGCCGCGCTCGCGGCGGGCTGCACGGTTGCGCTCAAGCCGTCGGAAGTCGCGCCGCTCAATGCGTTCATCCTCGCCGAAGCGATTCACGACGCCGGGCTGCCCGCCGGCGTGTTCAACCTCGTGTGCGGCTACGGTCCCGTCGTCGGCGAAGCGCTCGCGAGCGACGCCGGCGTAGACATGGTGTCGTTCACCGGCTCGACGCGCGCGGGCAAGCGCGTCGCCGAGCTCGCCGCGGCCGGCGTGAAGCGCGTCGCGCTCGAGCTGGGCGGCAAGTCGGCGTCGGTGATTCTCGACGACGCCGATTTCGCGGCCGCGGTGAAGGGCACGGTGTCCGCGTGCTATCTGAACGCGGGCCAGACGTGCTCCGCGCACACGCGAATGCTCGTGCCGGAATCGCGTTACGAGGAGGCGCGCGATCTCGCGAAGGCCGCCGCGGAAACCTACGTGGCGGGCGATCCGCGCGCCGACGCGACGCGCCTCGGCGCGCTCGCGTCGGCGGTTCAGCAAGAGCGCGTGCAGGATTACATCCGGCGCGGCATCGACGAAGGCGCGGAGCTTGTCACGGGCGGCCTCGGCCTGCCGGAGGGAATCGCGCGCGGCTTCTTCGTGAAGCCGACCGTGTTCGGCCGCGTGAAGCCCGATGCGACGATCGCGCAGGAAGAGATCTTCGGCCCCGTGCTGTCGATCATCACCTATCGCGACGACGACGACGCGGTGCGGATCGCGAACGATTCGCCGTACGGCCTCGGCGGCGCGGTGTGGTCGGGCAGCGACGAGCGCGCGTTGCGCGTCGCGCGCCGCATTCGCACGGGCCAGATCGACATCAACGGCGGCGCATGGAACATGGCCGCGCCGTTCGGCGGTTTCAAACAGTCGGGGATCGGCCGCGAGAACGGCGTGTACGGGCTCGAGGAATATCTCGAATACAAATCGATGCAGCTGCGTCCGAATAAGAACGCGTGACGGACGCATAAGCACGCATCGAGCGCACCTCTTTTTGTGACGACACGGCATGCGTCCGCGCGGACGCATGCCGTTTTTCTTGACGACGGTCAAGGCGCTTCGTCGGCAATCGCCGATCATCGAGCTCTTTCTGCCGTATCGAGAGGTTGCGATGACCGGTCCCATTCCTTTTCCGCCGCTCAGGATTCGCGGCCGTTCGCTGTTGCCCATCGTGCAGGGCGGGATGGGCGTCGGCATTTCCGCCCATCGGCTCGCCGGAAGCGTCGCGCGCGAAGGCGCGCTCGGCACGATCGCGAGCATCGACTTGCGCCATCACCATACCGATCTGATCGAGCGCTGCCGGCTGCATCCTGATCGCGAGACGATGGAGGCCGCCAATCTCGAAGCGCTCGCGCGCGAGATCCAGCGCGCAAAGACGTGGAGCGAAGGGCGCGGCATGATCGCGGTCAACGTGATGAAGGCGGTGCGCTCGCATGCGGACTACGTGCGCATCGCGTGCGAATTCGGCGCGGACGCGATCGTGATGGGCGCCGGGCTGCCGCTCGATCTGCCGGACATGACGCAGGGGCACGACATCGCGCTGATTCCGATTCTGTCGGACAGCCGCGGGATCGCGCTCGTGCTGAAGAAGTGGATGAAGAAGGGGCGCCTGCCCGATGCGATCGTGATCGAGCATCCGGCGCATGCGGGCGGCCATCTCGGCGTGACGAGCCTCGATGACATGAGCGATCCGCGCTTCGAGTTCGCGCGCGTCATCGACGAAACGCGGCAGACGTTCGCGTCGCTCGGCCTCGAGCGCGAGCGCATTGCGCTCATTGTCGCGGGCGGCATCAACAGCCACGAGGCAGTGCGCGCGGCGCTCGCGGAAGGCGCGAACGGCGTGCAGGTGGGCACACCGTTCGCGGTCACGGAGGAGGGCGACGCACATCCGAACTTCAAGCGCGTGCTCGCGAATGCGACGCCGGAGGACATCGTCGAATTCGTGAGCGTGACGGGCCTGCCCGCGCGGGCGGTGAAGACGCCGTGGCTCGAGCGCTATCTGCGGCACGAGGCGCGCATCCGCGCGAAGATCGGTGCGCTCAAGCAGCGCTGCCCTTCCGCGCTCGAATGCCTGAGCGTGTGCGGATTGCGCGACGGCATCGAGCGCTTCGGCCACTTCTGCATCGATACGCGTCTTGCCGCCGCATTGCGCGGCGACGTCGCGAATGGGCTCTTCTTCCGCGGTCGCGAGTCGCTGCCGTTCGGGCAGGCGATTCGCAGCGTGCGCGACCTGCTCGAGTTGCTGCTCACGGGCACTGCGCCGGAACCTGCGACAAACCGCCCCACTTTCTCGCTGGCGTGACACTTGATGTCGGTCAATATAAGTGGGGAACCATCCCCTGAGAATGAGGCCTGTTCTTAGGGGGTCCTTATCATGCGTCGTCAAACACTTCGTACTTGCACTACCGCCATCGCCTGCGCAGCCGGCCTTGCGATGATTCCGTCGCTGTCGCATGCGGCTTCGCCCGGGGAGGGCATCAATCAAGGCGATATCATCGCGCGCGTTCGCGGGATCAGCATCATGCCGGACGAGCGCACGAGCAATACGTTGTCGGCGCTGAACGTGGGCGTGAACAATGCGATCGTCCCCGAACTCGACTTCACTTACATGATTCGCGATTACCTGGGCGTCGAGCTGATTCTCGGCACGTCGCGGCATCAGCTCACGTCGTCGCTCGGCGATCTCGGCGGCGTCGGCGTGCTGCCGCCGACGCTCTTGCTGCAGTACCACTTCAACCACGCCGGCAAGGTGCGTCCGTATGTCGGCGCGGGCATCAACTACACGCTGTTCTACAACAACGGGCTGCACGCGGGCGGCGAGGGAATCGGGATCAACAATCACAGCTTCGGCCCCGCGCTGCAGTTCGGCGTCGACGTTCAGGTGACGAAGAAGGTGTTCGTCAACGTCGACGTGAAGAAGATCTGGATGCACACCGACGCGACGCTCGGCGGCCAGCCGCTCGGCCGGCTGAACATCGATCCGCTCGTCGTGGGCGTCGGCGTCGGCATGAAGTTCTAAGTATCGAAAGAATCGAAAAGTGTTGGGGTTGGCGGCACGGCTTCTTGCGTGCCGTCCTTTTTTTGTGCCGATTCGTTTCGGTATGCTGATCGAATATGTGTGCGCCGCATGTGCGGCGCGGCGTATGCCTATAGCTTGTCGTACTGGAAGCGCATGGCGGTGCCTTCGCGCGTGATGCGCTCCCAGACCGCCTGTTTCTCGGCTTCGGTCATGAACACCCAGTTCGAGACTTCGAGCGCCGTGCGTCCGCAGCCTTTGCAGACTTCGTCGAAGAGCGTCGAGCAGACGCCGATGCAGGGGCTGTCGGGTTTGTCGTGAAGATTCGAGGCCATCGGAGCGTTGAATTCGGTGATCGCCGCGCGAGCGGCAAGCCGCTATGTTAAAGCATGTGCGCGAAACGTCCGCCGAAGCCGATCCGGGCGGGGCAGGCCCGCGGCCAGACCGAAACGTCCAGCCGATTTCGCCGCGACTTTCGAATCGAGCAACCGAACGCCCCATCGAAGAAGTGCCGCCGGCGGCATGCGAATCGGGCCGAGTCCGAGCGGTGCGAGTCGAGCCGATTTCGCCCGCTCACGCCGCGGCGACGATCTGCCAGACGAGCGCGCCGTTCAGCAACAGGATCACGGCGGCGCACGCCCATGCGGCCGCGAGCGGCAGGCCGCGGACCCGCCAGCCGCCCATCAGCTCGCGGCTCGATGCGAACACGACGAGCGGAACCATCGCGAGCGGCAACTGCAGGCTCAGCACCACCTGGCTCGCGACGAGCAACTGATTCGATCCGTGCTGCCCGAAGAGGCCGACCGCGGCGAGCGCGGGCCCGATCGCGAGCGCGCGGGTGAGGAGCGCGCGTTGCCAGCGCGGCAGCGTGAGCTTCAGGAAGCCTTCCATGACCGCCTGGCCGGCGAGCGTGCCCGTCACCGTCGCCGACAGGCCGCACGCGAGCAACGCGGCGGCGAACAACAGGCCCGCCCAGCGGTTGCCGACGAGCGGCTCGATGAGCCGGTGCGCGTCGGCGAGATCGGTGACGTCGCCGTGGCCGCTTGCGTGGAACACGGCCGCCGCGACGATGAGAAGCGCCGCATTGATCACGAACGCGAAACCGAGCGACACGAACGTGTCGAGATTGACGCCGAACAGCGCGCGCCGGATCGACTGCTCGTCGCGCTCGGTCGCGTGGTGCTTGACGAGCATCGAGTGCAGATAGAGGTTGTGCGGCATCACGGTCGCGCCGAGGATGCCCGCCGCGAGCCACAGCATGCCGGCGTCGCGCAGCAGCCGCGGCGACGGCGCGGTACCCGCGAGCGCCGCTCGCCAGTCGGGCCGCGCGAGCGCGACCTCGATCACGAAGCAGAGGCCGACGAAGAGGATGAGCGACGCGATCGCCGCCTCGAGCGAGCGCCGGCCGCGCCGCTCGAGCGCGAGCATCGCGAGCGTGCCGACCGCCGACATCAGCACGCCCGCGGTCAGCGACACGCCGAAGAGCATCTGCAGCGCGACCGCCGCGCCGACGACCTCGGCGACGTCGCACGCGATGATCGCGATTTCGGCGGCGATCCACAGCAGCACGGTCACGCGCGGATCGAAGCGCTCGCGGCAGAGCTGCGCGAGATCGCGTCCGGACACGACGCCGATCCGGGCGGCGAGCCATTGCAGCAGCATCGCCATCAGGCTCGCGGCGACAACGACGCCGAGAAGCGCGTAGCCGTACCCCGCGCCGCCCGCGAGCGCGGTCGCCCAGTTGCCGGGGTCCATGTAGCCGACGGCGACGAGCACGCCCGCGCCGACGAACGTGGCCCAGCGGCGGCCGCCGCCCGGCCCGCCGGCGGAGGGACGGCGCGACGACGTGCGGCGGGCGGCGAGCGGATGACTGTTCATGTTGGCGGTCCGACGAACGGTTCGCCGCGTGCGGCTTAGCGCGGGCGCGGCGTTCGAACGGGCGGGCGGCCCGTCCTTCTATTCGGAACGACGAACGGGCGCCGCCTGAATTTAGGGTAGGTGATCCGTTCGGCGCGCGCGGGCCATTTTTCAGGATGGACACGCGCCGATAACCCGATAAAATTGCGCCCACCTGCTGCGTCGCGGTGCCCCGCCGTGCAATCGAAAAGTGCAAATGTGTTCCGTTTGTACGACAAGGGCGGGAAACTTTTGTGGCAGGGGCGGATTAGTGGTAGCTTTCGGGGTTTTCAAGGGGCGGCGCGAAACGGCGCGCCGCGACGGCGAGGCTGACGGCGATCGAATCGGTTCGATCAGGGAGATACGGGATGAAGGCAAAGGTGGCGGGCCGGTTGACGGCACTTGCGCTCTGCGCGGGCGCATCGGTGGCGGCGGCGAAGGATGCGCAGCTCAACGTCTATAACTGGTCGGACTACATTGCGAAGGACACGATCCCGAACTTCGAGAAGCAGACGGGCGTCAAGGTCCGCTATGACAACTACGACAGCGACGACACGCTGCAGGCGAAGCTCCTGACCGGCAACTCGGGCTACGACATCGTCGTGCCGACGAGCAACTACGCGGGCAAGCAGATCCAGGCCGGCATCTTCGCGCCGCTCGACAAATCGAAGCTGCCGAACCTCAAGTATCTTGATCCGCAACTGATGGCGCTCGTCGCGGGCGCCGATCCGGGCAACAAGTACGTGGTGCCCTGGGCGTACGGCACGACGGGCCTCGGCTACAACGTCGACAAGGCGCAGAAGATCCTCGGCAAGGTGCCGCTCGACAACTGGGACATCCTGTTCAAGCCGGAGAACCTCTCGAAGCTGAAGGCGTGCGGCGTGTCGGTGCTCGACGCGCCCGACCAGATGTTCGCGGCGACGCTCCACTACATCGGCAAAGATCCGATGAGCACGAACCCGGCCGACTACCAGGCCGCGATGCAGGTGCTCAAGAAGATCCGCCCGTACATCACGCAATTCAACTCGTCGGGCTACATTAACGACATGGTCGGCGGCGACATCTGCTTCGCGTTCGGCTGGTCGGGCGACGTCGTGATCGCGAAGCACCGCGCGCTCGAGGCGAAGAAGCCGTACAAGGTCGAGTACTACGTGCCGAAGGGCGGCGCGCCCGTGTGGTTCGACGTGATGGCGATCCCGAAGGACGCGAAGAACAAGGACGCCGCACTGCAATGGATCAACTACATCGAAGATCCGAAGGTTCACGCGGCGATCACGAACGCGGTCTACTACCCGAGCGCGAACGCGGAAGCGCGCAAGTACGTGCGTGCGGACGTCGCGAACGATCCGGCCGTCTACCCGCATCCGGACGTCGTGAAGACGCTGTTCCTGCTCAAGCCGCTGCCGCCTGAGATCCAGCGCCTGCAAACGCGTCTGTGGACCGAGCTGAAATCGGGACGTTGACGCGAACGCGCCGTATCGCAGCAACCCTTGAGAAGCCCCTGGTACCCCCGGGGGCTTTGTTCGTCAAACGTAGGAGCACAGCAGCACATCATGAATAGTCAGTCGGGCGCGGCGGTGGCGGGCGCGCCGTCCTATGGGCCGCAGACGGGCGCCGACGAGCGCGCCGAAAACTTTGTCCAGATCATCGACGTCGTCAAGAAGTTCGGCGAGACCTTCGCGGTGCGCAACGTCGAGCTGACCGTGCGAAAGGGCGAGCTGTTCGCGCTCCTCGGCAGCTCCGGGTGCGGCAAGTCCACGCTGCTGCGGATGCTCGCCGGCCTCGAGACGATCACGTCGGGCAAGATCCTGATCGACGGCGAGGACCTCGCGCAGATGCCGCCGTACAAGCGGCCCGTGAACATGATGTTCCAGTCGTACGCGCTGTTCCCGCACATGACGGTCGAGGCGAACGTCGCGTTCGGCCTCAAGCAGGAAGGCGTGCCGAAGGCCGAGCTGAAGGAGCGCGTGCGCGACGCGCTCGAGCTCGTGCAGATGGCCCGCTACGCGAGCCGCAAGCCGCACCAGCTCTCGGGCGGCCAGCAGCAGCGGGCCGCGCTCGCGCGCTCGCTCGTCAAGCGGCCGAAGCTGCTCCTGCTCGACGAGCCGATGTCGGCGCTCGACAAGCAGATCCGTCAGCGCACGCAGATCGAGCTCGTCAACATTCTCGAGAAGGTCGGCGTCACCTGCATCATGGTCACGCACGACCAGGAAGAGGCGATGACGATGGCGAGCCGCCTAGCCGTGATGAGCGAAGGCCAGATCGTGCAGATCGGCACGCCGCACGAAGTCTACGAGTATCCGAACTGCCGCTTCTCCGCCGAGTTCATCGGCTCGACGAACCTGTTCGAGGGCGTGACCGTCGAGGACGAGCCCGATCACGTGTTCATCGAATCGCCGGATCTGCCGTGCCGGCTGTACGTGAACCACGGGATCACGGGCCCGCTCGGGATGCCTGTCACGGTGTCGGTGCGCCCGGAGCGGATCGCGCTCACGCGCAAGCCCGCCGACGGCGCGTACAACTGGGGCCACGGCGTCGTCACGAACGTCGCGTACATGGGCGGCTATTCGCTGTATCACGTGAAGCTCGATTCCGGGAAGACGGTGATCGCAAACGTGTCGAGCCTCGCGATCGCCGATCTCGATTCGCCCGCGTACGGCGACGAAATCTACGTGCGCTGGAGCGCCGCCGCCGGCGTGGTGCTGACGTCATGAACGCGCTTTCGTCCCTGCTTGCGTGGCCGGTCAGGAAGTTCGGCCTGACGGGCAGAACGGCCGTGATCGCGGGCCCGTTCTTCTGGCTCGTGCTGTTTTTCCTCGTGCCGTTCATCCTCGTCGTGAAGATCAGCTTCGCGGAGCTGCGGCTCGGCATTCCGCCGTACACGGAGCTGACGTCGCTCGCGGACGGCGTGCTCGGCATCAAGCTGAACCTGCAGCACTACGCGTTCCTCTTCAGCGACAGCCTGTATTTCGCGACCTACGTGAATTCGGTCGTCGTCGCGGCGGTCACGACGCTGCTGTGCCTGCTGATCGGCTATCCGATGGCGTACTACATCGCGCGCTCGAATCCGGGCACGCGCAACATCCTGATGATGGCGGTGATGCTGCCGTTCTGGACGTCGTTCCTGATCCGCGTGTACGCATGGATCGGCATCCTGAAGAACAACGGGCTGCTCAACAACTTTCTGATGTGGACGGGCCTCATCAGCACGCCGATCGAGCTGTACCGCACGAACGTCGGCGTCTACATCGGGATGGTTTATTCGTACCTGCCGTTCCTCGTGATGCCGCTCTACGCGCACCTCGTGAAGATGGACTTGCGCCTGCTCGAAGCCGCGTACGATCTCGGCGCGAAGCCGTGGAAGGCGTTCGTGCAGATCACGCTGCCGCTGTCGAGGAACGGGATCATCGCGGGCTGCCTGCTCGTGTTCATTCCCGCCGTCGGCGAATACGTGATTCCGGAGCTGCTCGGCGGCGCGAACACGCTGATGATCGGTCGCGTGATGTGGAACGAGTTCTTCAACAACGCGGACTGGCCGATGGCGTCGGCCGTGACGTGCGCGATGGTGCTGCTGCTGCTCGTGCCGATGGCGATGTTCCAGTACTTCCAGGCGAAGGAGCAGGAGGGCCGCCGCCGATGAAGCCGAATCGCTATTTGCAGGTGCTGATGCTTGCCATCGGTTTCGGCTTCCTGTACATCCCGATCGCGAGCCTCGTCGTCTATTCGTTCAACGAGTCGAAGCTCGTCACCGTCTGGTCAGGCTTCTCGACGCGCTGGTACACGGCGCTCCTCGAGGACGACGAGCTCATCGCGGCCGCGTGGCTGTCGCTGAAGATCGCGGCGATGACCGCGTTCGCTTCGGTGTTCATCGGCACGTGGGCGGGCTTCGTGCTCGCGCGGATGGGCCGCTTTCGCGGCTTCGCGCTGTACAGCGGGATGATCAACGCGCCGCTCGTGATTCCCGAGGTGATCCAGGGCATCTCGCTGCTGCTGTTGTTCATCGAGCTCGGCAAGTGGTTCGGGTGGCCCGCCGGCCGCGGGATGTTCACGATCTGGCTCGGCCACGTGATGCTGTGCATCTCGTATGTCGCGATCATCGTGCAGTCGCGCGTGCGCGAGCTGAACCCGTCGCTCGAGGAGGCCGCGCTCGATCTCGGCGCGACGCCGTTCAGGGTGTTCTTCTCGATCACGCTGCCGCTGATCTCGCAGGCGCTCGTGTCCGGCTGGCTGCTGTCGTTCACGCTGTCGATCGACGACCTGGTGCTGTCCGCGTTCCTGTCGGGCCCCGGCTCGACGACGCTGCCGCTCGTCGTGTTCTCGCGCGTGCGCCTCGGCCTCAACCCCGAGATGAACGCGCTCGCGACGCTCTTCATCGTCGCGGTGACGATCGGCGTCGTGGCCGCGAACTACGTGATGCTGCGCCAGGAACGCAAGCGGATGGCCGAGGCCGCCTGACGCGCCGGCGCGCCCGCTGCGCGGATGCGGCGTGCCGGCGTGCCGCGCGCCGCCCGATGCCGGTGGCGTCGGCCTGACGGCGGTCCGGGAAGATGCCTGCGGAAAGGTCCTGAGAAAGTGCCCGTGCGGTGAATGCCGCACGGGCTTTTTTGTCTGCGGCGCGAGCCGGCGTGGCCGCTCCTTCGTCGATCGTCGCGGGCGTGCGCCGCGAACGTCCCGCGCCGCGCGCGTTAGGTCGCGCGCGTCAGGCGCCGAGCGCGGCTTTCGCGAAGAGCCCGGCCGCGACGCACATGAGCGCGACGGCGAACCCCATCTGCACATGCCGGGCGGACACGAGGCGCGACACCCAGCGGCCGGCCGCCATGCCGAGCGCGGTCGTCACGGTGAACCACAGCGTGACGTCGAGCGGCGCGGGCGTGCCGCTTGCGATCGTCGCGATCACGCCGCCCGTGCCGACGAGCGCGATCACCATCAGCGACGTCGCGACGATGCCGTGCATCGTCACGTTCGTGAACTTGCGCAGCATCGGCACGATCACGAAGCCGCCGCCGACGCCGAGAAGGCCCGTCATCAGTCCCGTCAGCGCGCCTGTCGACGCGAGCGCGATGCCGGCGGGCCACGACCAGACGAGGCGCCCCGTGCCGGGATCGATGCGGCCGACGCAGAGCGGCGAGCGGCTCTGCGCGCCCGCCGCATGCGCGAGCGCGTGGCGCAGCAGGCGCACCGCGACGGCCAGCATCACGAGCGCGAACAGCGCGAGCAGCACGCGCTGCGGCAGCGCGTGCGCGAGCCGCACGCCGAGCGTCGTCAGCGGCACGCCGGCCGCCGCCATCAGGAGCGCCGCGCGATAGCGGACGAGGCCGCGCCGAAAGCCCTCGAACGCGCCGAGCGCGGCGCTGCCCGCGACCGCGACGAGCGCGACGGGCGTCGCCTGCTGCATCGGCCAGCCCATTCCGACGACGAGCGCCGGCACGGCGAGAATGCCGCCGCCCGCGCCCGTCAGCCCCAGCACCGCGCCGACGATGCTGCCGAGCACCAGAGAAATCAACATGCTGCGTCGTTCCGGTCGATGGTCATCGAAGCGCGGCCGTCAGCCGACGATCTCGGGCTTGGCGAGCCATTCGCGGCCCTTGAGCATCGCCTGCCAGTAGAGGGGCGGCAGCAGCCGCTCCTTGAGCAGCCACGCGAGCCGCGACGGGCGCTTGCCGTCGATGAGCCACGCGGGGAAGGTCGGCGCGAGCTTGCCGCCGTACAGGAACTCGGCGAGCACGATCTTGCCGCGCTCGACCGTGAGCGGGCACGAGCCGTAGCCGTCGTAGGCGGCGTCGCCTTGGGCCTTGCCGAGCGCGGCGAGCACGTTGTGCGCGACGACGGGCGCCTGCTTGCGCGCGGCGGCCGCGGTTTTCGCGTTGGTCGTGTTCGTTACGTCGCCGAGCGCGAATACGTCGGCGTGGCGCTTGTGCCGCAGCGTCGCCGGATCGACGTCGACCCAGCCGGCCGCGTCGGCGAGCGGGCTCGCGCGGACGAAGTCGGGCGCTTTTTGCGGCGGCACGACGTGGATCATGTCGAATTCGCGCGTGACGGCCTCGACGCCGCCTTCCGGCAGCGTGCGCGCGAACGTCGCGAGCTTGCGTGCGCCGTCGATCGCCGTCAGGTTGTGGCCGAAGTTCAGCGCGATATCGTAGCGCTTCACGTATTCCATCAGCGCGGGCACGTAATCGGCGACGCCGAAGAGCGCCGCGCCCGCGTTGAAGAACTCGATGTCGATGCGCTCGAGGCGATGCGTGCGCCGCCAATGGTCGGCCGACAGGTACATCGCCTTTTGCGGCGCGCCCGCGCACTTGATCGGCATCGGCGGCTGCGTGAAGAGCGCGCGGCGGCCGGCGAATTCGCGCACGAGCTGCCACGTGTACGGCGCGAGGTCATAACGGTAGTTCGACGTGACGCCGTTCTTGCCGAGCGTCTCGGGCAGGCCGTCGATGCCGTGCCAGTCGAGCTTCAGCCCCGGGCAGACGACGAGCTGCCGGTAGCGCACGCGCCTGCAGCCGTCGAGCACGACCGTATGCGCATCGGGCTCGAACGCGGCGACGGCGGCCTTGATCCAGTGCACGCCGCGCGGCAGCACGGCCGCCATGTCGCGGGCGGTCGTCTGCGGCTGGAACACGCCCGCGCCGACCATCGTCCAGCCGGGCTGGTAGTAGTGCGTGTCGGCCGGATCGATGACGGCGACATCGAGCGAGGGCTCGCGCGCGAGCAGGCTCGACGCGACCGCGAGCCCCGCCGCGCCCGCGCCGACGATCACGATGTCGTGGCTCGCCTCGACCGTCTGCGTGATCGCGCCCTGGCTGCGCTGCATGATCCGGCGGCCGAGCGCGGCGAGGTCGTAGCCGGCCGCGCGGCCCGCGGCGACGATGTCGTTCAGCGGCCGCAGGCCGGCCTGCGACAGCCCCCAGAGCGTCGCCGAGCGCATCCCGGTGCGGCAGTACGCGAGCACGGGCGCGCCGAGCGTGCCGAGGAGCGCGCCGAACTGTTCGCCCTGCGAATCGGTGACCTTGCCCGAATCGACGGGCAGATAGCGGACCGCGATGCCGAACGGCCTCGCGGCGGCCTCGATCTCGGCGACGGTCGGCTGGTCCGGGCCTTCGCCGTCGGGCCGGTTGCAGATGATCGTGCGAAAACCGGCTTGCGCGATCGCGGGCAGATCGCCGGCGACGAGCTGGGGGGAGACCGACAGCGTGTCGGTCAGCTTGCGGATGTCCATGGTTGGCGTGTCGTGTGTGTCGTGTCGTCGTTGGGGAAGGCGGGCAGGCTCAGATCGCGTCGAGCGGGATCTTCAGGTAGCGCACGCCGTTGTCCTCGGGCTCCGGCAGGCGTCCCGCGCGCATGTTGACCTGCACCGAAGGCAGCATCAGCACCGGCATGTCGAGCGTCGCGTCGCGCGCGGTGCGCATCGCGACGAAGTCATCTTCGGTGACGCCTTCGCGAATGTGGACGTTCTCGCTCAGCTCGTCGGCGACGGTGCTCACGTACTGCATCGCGCGGCCGTTCGGCTGGTAGTCGTGGCACATGTAGAGGCGCGTGCCGGGCGGCAGGCTCAGCACCTTGCGGATCGACCGGTAGAGCGTGCGTGCGTCGCCGCCGGGGAAGTCGCAGCGCGCGGTGCCGTAGTCGGGCATGAACAGCGTGTCGCCGACGAAGGCGGCCGCCTCGTGCGCGCCGTTTGCCTCGTGCGCCGCGCGCGCGTCGGTCACGACGTAGGTCATGCACGCGGGCGTGTGGCCCGGCGTGTGCATCGCGCGGATCGTGAGCGCGCCGAGCGCGAGCGCGTCGCCGTCGTCGAGCAGGCGGTCGAACTGGCTGCCGTCGTGCGCGAACGCGGCTCCCGCGTTGAACAGCTTGCCGAACACGTGCTGCACGCGCGTCACGTGACGGCCGATCGCGATCTCGCCGCCGACGTGCGCTTTCAGGTACGGCGCGGCCGACAGATGGTCGGCGTGCACGTGCGTCTCGAGCAGCCAGCGCACGCGCGCGCCGAGCGCCTGCACGCGCGCGATCAGCTGGTCCGCGTTCGCCGTGCGCGTGCGGCCGGATTTCGGATCGTAGTCGAGCACGCTGTCGATCAGCGCGCATTCGCCGCTGCCGGGATCGAGCAGCAGGTAGCTGATGGTGCACGTCGCCGGATCGAAAAAGCCTTCGACGGTCATCGTGGACGCTGTTGTCACGAGGTTTCTCCTGGAGCCGAATCATCGAGTTGGCGATCATTTGAACAAGAACCGTGCCAAGCAGATAGCATTGCCGATCGCCGCGCGCAGGTACTTGATTCAAATCGTGTTTTGCGCAGACGTCCGGCAAGGCGCGCCGCCGCCGAAGCGGCGTTCGTCGCGGTTCGCTGCCATGGTTGGCAGTCTGATGGCAGAATTGGCAGTCGACGCGGCCGTTGGCCGCGCTGCCGGAGCCCAATGCATGGATCAGCACGACGTCATCCCGATCGTTCCCGCTGCGCCGCCCGACGTGGGCGCGCTCGTCTCTTACCTCGAGCAGGACCCGCAGCCGATGATCGTGCTCGATCCGTCATACCGGATACTTGCCGCGAATACCGCGTATCAGCGGCAATTCGGCATTGCCGGCGAGGCGCACGTCGGGCGCCGCTGCTACCAGGTCTCGCATCACTACGACGTGCCGTGCGACCAGGCGGGCGAGCACTGCCCGATGAAGCAGGCGAGCGAATCGCGCGGCCTGAACCGCGTGCTGCACATCCATCACACGCCGCGCGGGCCCGAGCACGTCGACGTCGAGCTGCGGCCGATCTTCGACGCGCAGGGCGCGGTGATCGCATACGTCGAGCGCCTGACGACCGTGCGCAGCGCGTCGGCCAAGCCGAGCGGCGAGGGGCTCGTCGGCGGCTCGGAGGCGTTCAACGCGGCGCTGTCCGCGCTGCAGCGCGTCGCGCCGTCGATGCTGCCGGTGCTGTTGCTCGGCGAATCGGGCACCGGCAAGGAGCTGTTCGCGCGCGCGCTGCACGAAGCGAGCGCGCGCCCGACGGAGCCGTTCGTCGTCGTCGATTGCTCGGGGATCGCCGAGACGCTGTTCGAAAGCGAGCTGTTCGGCTATGAGAAGGGCGCGTTCACCGGCGCGACCGCGCGCAAGCCCGGCCTCGTCGAAACCGCGCAGGGCGGCACGCTGTTTCTCGACGAGATCGGAGACGTGCCGCCGCCGATGCAGGTGAAGCTGCTGCGCCTCATCGAATCGGGGACGTTCCGGCGGGTGGGCGGCGTCGAGGTGCTGCGCGCGGATTTCCGGCTCGTCGCGGCGACTCACAAGCCGCTCAAGGAGATGATCGGCGACGGCCGGTTCCGGCAGGACCTGTACTACCGGATCAGCGCGTATCCGATTCCGCTGCCCGCCGTGCGCGAGCGCCCGGGCGACATTCCGCTCCTCGTCGATTCGATCCTGCGCCGGATCGCGGCGCTCGTGCCTGCAGCCGGGCAGCGCTTCGCGGTCGCGCCGGAAGCGCTCGCGCGGCTCGAAGCGTACGCGTGGCCGGGCAACATCCGCGAGCTGCGCAACGTGCTCGATCGCGCGTGCCTGTTCGCCGACGACGGCGTGATTCGCGTCGAGCATCTGCCCGACGAAGTCGCGCGCGCGGGCGAAGCGCCGGCGGGGCCCGGCGCGCCGGCGAAGCTGTCCGACGACGAGCTCGCGCGGATCGCGCGCGCGTTCGACGGCACGCGGCGCGCGCTCGCCGAGCGCGTCGGGATGAGCGAGCGCACGTTGTACCGGCGGCTGCGCGCGCTCGGGATCGCGACGCGGGATGCGTGAGACCGGCCGGTCCGCGTGCGGGCGGGGCGCAATGCGGGCGCGGCTCGTTCGCGGGGCGACGGTGGGCCGATCGCGCATCGACGATCGTTCGGTGTGAGCGCGTGAAAGCGCGCGAGAACACGAGAACACGAGAACGCGAGAACACGAGAAAGCGAGAACACGAGAAAGCGAGAAAGCGAGAAAGCGAGAAAGCCCGCACGTCGAATGCGACCGCCGTCGCGCCTCGTCGCCGGTTCCTGCCGCTATCCGTCGCTTTCCGTCGCGTTCAGGCGGCGTCGATGCGCGTGAATTCGACGAGCTTGCCGCCGTCGCCGGCGGTCGCGTCGAACTGGTCGGCATACCAGCGGCTGCGGAAATCGCCGCTTTGCCCGGGCAGCAGCGTGCTCCGGCTGAAGCTCGACGATGCGTCGAACGATGCCGCCATGCTCCACACGGCGCCTTCGATCACGCGCGGGCTGCCGGCATTGAGCGAGACGGTCATTTCGCTGCCGTGCCGCTCGGCGGCCGGGATGTCCGTCCAGCGGCGCAGCGGCCCGAGCGCGGCCGACAGCAGATGCGCGAAGCCGAGCCGGTGGTGCCGGCCCCATGTCGGCCGATCGGCGAGTGCGCGCAGCGATTCGAGCGTGTCGTCGAATGCGGCGGCGACGATCGACCCGACCGCGGCCGGGGCCGGAATCCATGGCGACGGCTCGCCGCGCAGCGCGCGCGAGACGAGGCGCGTCGTCGCCAGCGCGCCGTTCTCGAAATAGGCGCGATACGGCTCGAATCGCGGCCCGTAGATCGCCGTCGCGAGCGCCTTGAAGAAGCGGTGCCAGACGAGCGCGGCGGGCGACGCGCGTTCGTCGCGGCAATCCCACGCGCGAAGCAGCGCCACCGCTTGCGCGACGCGCTCCCCCGCGCGCGCCGCATGTGCGTCGAGGAGCGGCAGCAGCATCGGCAGCAACTGCCGGGCGTGAAGATTGGCCGTGTCGCCGAGCACGGCTTGCATGTCGTCCACGGTCCACGTCGACTTCGCCTTCAGCAGCGCGTCGACGCGCCATGCGCGGAAGCTCGGGTTCCAGAGCAGCGTGAGCGCAGCGTCGTCGCGCTCGTCGGCGATCGGATTGTTGCAGTTGACGATGATGCCGCTCGGCGGATTGAGCACCTCGGGAAGCGCATCGAATTCGATGAAGCCGTCCCAATCGTTGGATGCGAGCGTGTGCGTGAGGCCGGCGCGGCGGCGCGGCACGCGTCCGACCGTCTTGAAGCCGATGTCGCCGCCGCGCGCCGCGAACATGAAATTCAGCGACAGGCTCTGAATGTCGGCGAGCGCATGCCTGAAACTCGACCAGTCGCGCGCCTTCGTCACCCCGAGCAGGCCGCGCACGTCGGGCGCGGCGAGCAGCCCGCTCCACGCGAGCACGACGTGCCGGCGCGCGTCGCGTTCGCCGTCGTGGCGGCAGAACGCGTCGACGCTCGGCCCGAGGCGCGTGAAATGCGCGCTCACGGCAACCGTGCCGCCGCCGCGCACGCGAATCTCGGCTTCGTGCACGCCGGGTTCGAACGCAGGATACAGCCCGGCGGCCGTCGACGAATCGACGACCAGCAAGTCCTGCACGTCGAGCTGCGAGTTCGTGATTCCCCATGCGATGTCCGCGTTGTGCCCGGAAATGAATCCGGGCAGGCCGGGCACGTTGACGCCGGATGCGTCGAAGCGGTTGTCGGGGTCCATGCAGCGCAGTCGCGCCTGATGGAAGATCGCGGGCAGCATGAAGGGCAGATGCGGGTCGTTGCACAGGATCGGATAGCCGTTTTGCGTGTGCCGGCCGCTCACCACCCATGCGTTCGATCCCGTCGCGCTCGCCTGGCCGAGCACGGGCAGCAGCGCGCTCAGATCGACGGTGTGGCCGCACGCGCGGATCGGCACGTCGGCCGCATCGCGCGCGAGCGCGGCGCCCGTCAGCGTCGCGTAGTCGTGAACCGTCGTCCGGGCGCCGAGCGCGTCGACCGCGTCGGCGCGAAACGCGCGGCCGAGCTCGTGCATGAGCGCCTTGTATTTCGCGTTCATGCCGAGTTGCAGCGCCATCAGCTTCAGGACGGCGAACGTGTCGTCCGGCCGCCACGGTTCGGGCGAATAGCCGAGCAGGTCGAATTCGACCGGGCGACGGACGCGATCGCGCATGAGCCGCTCGATCGCGGCGTTCACGCCGTCGCAAAAAGCCGACAGCGACAGGCTGGCGTCGGCCCCGACGAGCCGTGCCGATTCGGCCGCGTAGTGGTCGAGCCGCAGCGTGCGGTGATAACGGTCGAGCGGCAGCGCGGGCGCGCCGAGGATTTCGGCGAGGCGTCCTGCCGCTTCGCGGCGCAGGATGTCCATTTGCCAGAGGCGATCGAGCGCCATCGCGTAGCCTTGCCCGAAATAGACGGCGGGCTCCGAGCGCGCGACGATGCACGGCACGCCCGACCGGCCGCGCGTGATCGACACGCGCGCGTCGCGATACGCGAGCTCGACGGGACGGCCCTCGGCCAGCCGGTAGAACGGCCGCCGGGCGCGGGCCGATGCGAAGCACAACGCGGCGCGAAGGGTTCTGCTGACGTTCATGATCGACACCGGAAGAGGGGCGGACGAGGCCGCGGACATGCGCTCGAGGCGCGACTTGCGGCGCGGCTCGAGGCGCGACGCGCCGGCGGGCGGGGCCGTCAGCGGTTCTGGACTTCGAGCCGGCCCGCCGGCGCGGGCTTGATCTGCGAGCCGACGGCGAACGTGAGCAGGCTGAGCAGCGCGATGAAGCCCATGCCGTAGAACATGGCGGCGCCGCCGTAGTGCAGCAGCACGAGGCCGCCAAGCCAGGGCCCGAGCAGGTTGCCGACGTTGCTGAGCGAATGCGCGCCGTAATAGATGCCGCGCAGCGGCTCGGGCGTGATGCTGTCGAGGACCGCGTATTCCGACGGGATCAGCAGCACTTCGCCCCACGTGAAGACGACCATCGACACGACGAGCGCGATCATGTTCGGCGAATTCGCGAAGCCGGCCGCGCCGATCGCGAGCAGGATCGCGCCGAGCGTGAGCGACGTGAACGGTCCGCGCCGTTCGCCGATGCGGTTCAGCAACGGCTGGCTCAAGACGACCGTGATCGCGTTCGTGCTCATCAGCCAGGCGAACATCTTGAGCCCGTCGTCGAACGCGCCGATCAGGTATTGCGAGAACGTGACCGACATTTCGCCGTGCACGGCGATCGCGAGCATGCTGCCCGCGGTGAAGAGGACGAGGCGCCGGTCGGTGCCGATGACGCGCAGCTTCGCGGCGAGCGGCAACTCGGAGGCGGCCGCTTCGTGCGGCGCGCGGCCGAACACGAGCCGGGCCGTGATCGCGTAGATCGCGATCGAGAACAGCAGGTAGACGGCGCCCGTGATGAGGAACACGGGGGATTTGTCGAGCAGGCCGAGCGACGCGCCGAGCAGCGGCCCGATCGCGAAGCCGATGTTGATCGCCACGTAGCGCCGCGCGAATGCGCGCAGCCGCTGCTCGGGCGGCAGATTGTCGCTGATGGTCGCTTTCGAGACCGGATCGTAGAACGAGCTCGCGAGATTGATGAAGAGGTTGATCACGAAGACCTGCCACGCGTCGGCCGCGAAATGAAGCGCGGCGAACGACAGGCTCGATACGAGCAGGCAGCCGGTCAGCACCTTGCGCCGGCCGAGCACGTCGGACAGATGGCCGCCGAAGAAGCCGCCGAACGTGCCGACGAGCGCGCCCGTGCCGAGCAGCAGGCCGATCGTCGCCGCGTCGAGCCCCATCCGTTCGTGCAGGTAGATCGCCAGAAACGGCAGGCTCATCGCGCGCGCCATCACGACGAAGCCGGTGCCGACGATCAGCAGCCAGACGAGGAGCGGGTGTCTTGCCTTTGCTTGACTCATGTATGTCTCATCGAAAACCGTTGAGGACCGGCCGTGCCGTACCGAGGCGGCGCACGCTCGCGCGATGCGGCGCATGCGCCGTCGCGCGAGCGTGCGCCGTGCCGCAGGTCCGGTATTGTACTCAGCGTTTTTGTGGTTGCGTAAGCTTGGCGTCGGCGAAGCGTCAGCTTTCGCCCGACAGGATTTCACGCACGATCGCGAGCGTGCGGTCGATGTCGTGCGCCGAATGGTGGTAGTGCGTCACGGCGCGGATGTTGCCGTGGCCGAGCTCCGCCATTCGAACGCCGCGCGCCGCGAGCGCGCCGAGAAAGCCGCGCTGGTCGAGCGACGCGTGCCGGACCTTGAAGAACACCATGTTGGTTTGCACGCGCTCGTGCGCGAGCTCGATGCCGTCGATCGCGGCCAGGCCGTCGGCGAGGCGCCGCGCGTGCGCGTGATCGTCGGCGAGGCGCTCGACCATCGTGCGCAGCGCGACTTCGCCGGCGGCCGTGACGACGCCGATCTGCCGCATGCCGCCGCCGAGCAGCTTGCGCCAGCGGCGCACGCGCGCGATCGTGTCGCGATCGGACACGACGATCGAGCCCGCGGGCGCGGCGAGACTTTTCGATAGGCAGAATTGCAGCGTGTCGCCGTATGCGGCGATGCGCTTCGCGTCGACGCCGAGCGCGATCGCCGCATTGAACACGCGCGCGCCGTCGATATGGAGCGCAAGGCAGTGCGCGTCGCAGAACGCGCGCAGCGCGTGCAGATAGTCGAGCGACAGCGGGGTGCCCCCCGTGCGCACGTGAGGCGTTTCGATCGCCACGATGCCGGGCGGCGCGCACTGCGTGTCGTCGGCGTCGCGCAGCGCGCCTTGCAGCGCGTCGAGCGGAATTTCGCCGCGCGCGTTCGTCGCGAGCGGGTGCAGGACGATGCCGCCGACCACGGACACTCCCCCCGCCTCGTAGTTGTAAAGGTCGGAATCGTCGCCGACGAACAGTTCCCTGCCGCGCTCGCACTGCGCGAGAATCGCGCTCAGATTGGCCATCGTGCCGGACGGCAGCCAGCAGGCGGCCTCCTTGCCGAGCAGGTCGGCCGCATACGATTCGAGCCGGTTGGTGCTGGGGTCTTCGCCATAGATGTCGTCGCCGACGTCGGCCTCGTACATCGCCTGGCGCATGGCTGCCGTGGGCAGGGTGACGGTGTCGCTCAGGAAGTCGAATTGGATGGGTTTGCCGCTCATGCTGGAATCAGCTCCTCGAGTTTTAGCGTGACGAGCCGCGCGATCGCTTGCGCGTGCCGGCTCTTGACGATGGAAAAATGGTCCGCGTCGACGTCGGTGACGGCGAGCTCGGGCAGCCGCGTGCGCCAGACGTCGGCGGATCGGCGCGCGGCTGCCGCTTGGGCGTCCCGCGCGGCCAGAAAGTAGTCGGCGGGGCCTTGCCACGCGGGCCGCGGCAGGTAGCCGGCGAGCCGGCGCAGGTTCGCCGCCGTGATCCGGTAGCGTTCGGTCAGCTCGTCGAGCGTGATCGCGGCCGGCAGGCGGCCGGTGTCGCGGCCGATCGTCCACAGGTGCCGCAGCGCGTCGCTTTCTTCGCCGTCGATGTCGCCGTCGGGCACGAGATGCTTCCATTGCGCGAGCTCGTCGGCGGCGAAGCCGAGATCGAGCGCGAAGGTCGCGAGCGCCTGGCGGCCGAGCGTTTCGCCGCCGGGCACGGACAGGTGCGTGTCGATGAGTCCGAGCCAGCGCACCTTCACGCCGTGCTTCTCGAGTTCGCCCGCCATCTCGAAGCCGACGACGCCGCCGAACGACCAGCCGAGCAGGCAAACCTCCGCGTGCTCGGCGCGCTCGAGCCATGCGCGCGCGTAGAGCGCGGCGAGCCCGGCCGCGCTGCCCGTCGTTTCCGCGGCGACGATCTCGCGCGTCTGCTGACAGCCCCAGACGACGCCGGGATAGTCGAGCGCGTTGACGAGGTCGCCGTAGCAGAGCGACGAGCCCCCGATGGGCGGCACGAGCAGCAGCGGCGCGACGGCGGCGGCGCCGTCGCGGAACCGCTCGACGGGCGGCTCGACGTCGTGCCCGGTGCGGGCGGCGTCGATTTCGCGCGCGAGCTGCTCGATGCTCGGGCTGCGAAACAGCATCGCCGCCGTCAACGGCACGGCGAAGCGCTTCGCCAGGTGGTCGAGCAGCTTGAGCGCCGTCAGCGAATGGCCGCCCATTTCGAAGAAGTGATCGTGCCGGCCGACGGGCGCGTAATCGAGCAGCGTCTGCCACGCGGCGGCGACGGCCGTTTCGGTCGGGCCGCGAGGCGGTTCGCTGTCGCGCGACGACGCGCGCGCATCGTCAGGCACGGGAAGCCGCTTGCGGTCGAGCTTGCCGTTGGGAGTGAGGGGAAGGGCGTCGAGGAAGACGAACGCGGCGGGGATCATGTAGGCG
>NZ_JPWT01000119.1:0-21575 GCF_000773065.1 Burkholderia sp. ABCPW 111
GTCAGCGGTCAGCGGTCAGCGGTCAGCGGTCAGCGGTCAGCGGTCAGCGGTCAGCGGTCAGCGGTCAGCGGTCAGCGGTCAGCGGTCAGCGGTCAGCGGACCGGGGTCGGAAGCGTGAAGCCGCGCCTCGAAAGCGCGGCTTGGACGAGGGGCGCCGAAACCGCGCGTCGAAGCGCCGCCCGTCGCGCGATCGAACGGCGGCGGCGCGCACGGCCGCCGCCGAAGGTGCGCTTACTCGCCGATCGCGCGAGCGGCGGTGTCGAGCTCCTGATTGAGCACGCGCTGCTCGTCGCCGGACAGGCCGCCGCCATGCTGGGCCGCCATGTCGTTCGACTCCTGACGGATCACGTCGAGCCGGCGATGCAGCGCGGCGCCTTGCGGCGGCGGATAGTAGCCGGCGTTCACGCGCGCGTCGATTCGGTGGCTCAGGTTGTCGATGCGGCCCTGGATCTGCTGCATCCGCTCGTAGCCGACCACCTGCGGATTGGGGCGGGGCGCCGGAGCTGGAGCAGGCGCGGGCGCCGGTGCGGGGCGCTGCGGCGCGACCACACATGCCGCAAGTGTCGAGACGAGGGCGCAGCATGCCGCCGCGCGGATCAACCGATGCATTCCATTCTCCTGATTGACGATGCCGGGACAGGCAATTAGACGAACGGCTCAGACCTTCGTCGAGATGACGTTCGCTCCCGAATTGTTTGTAACGCTTTGTTGGCGCTCAAGGATGACGCAAGCCGCGGGCGTCCGATGCGCGGGCGGCATCGCGCGCGCCGCTCAGATCGGTTCGCGCACGAACGGCAGCCGGCGGCCTTCGCGCTCGCTGCGCGCGGCGAGCTCGATGATCGTCATCACGTCGACGGCGTCCTGCGGCGTGACGGGGAACGGCACGCCGCCGTGGATCGACGCGGCGAGCGCGCGATAGAACTCCGCGTACTGGCCGTCGAGCGTCGGCACCGGGCGTTCGACCTCGAGCTCGCCGTCGAGTCCGCGCAGCACGCCGGGCGGGTTGCCTCCGCCGAATTCGACGTCGCCGGGCGTGAGGCCCGCCTTCAACTGATCTTCCTGTGTATCGAGCCCGTGCTTCTGGTAGCCGGCCTGCGTGCCGAGCACGGTGAAGCGCGCGGGCTCGATCGCCGCGAGCGCGCTCGCGTGAAGCACGACGTCCTTGTCCGGATAGCCGAGCTGCAGATGGACGAAGTCGGGCGCGCCGCCGCCGTCGCGGCGCGTCTTGACCGCAGCGCTCACGGTGTCCGGCGCGCCGAAGAGCGCGAGCGCCTGATCGATCAGATGCGGCCCGAGATCGAACAGCAGCCCGCCGCCGCGCGCCGCTTCCTCGCGCCAGCGCGTGCGCACGTGCGGACGGAAGCGGTCGAAGTGCGATTCGAAATAGGTGATGCGGCCGAGCTCGCCGCTTTCGACGAGCTGACGCACGGTCAGGAAATCGCCGTCCCAGCGGCGGTTGTGGAACGGCGCGAACACGCGGCCGCGCGCGGCCGCGAGACGCGCGAGCGCGAGCGCTTCGGCGGCCGTCAGCGTGACGGGCTTGTCGACGACCACGTGCTTGCCCGCTTCGAGTGCACGCTTCGCCAGTTCGAAATGCGTGTCGTTGGGCGTTGCGATCACGATGCACTCGACTTCGTCGAGCGCGACGAGCGCATCGAGATCCGGCACGACGGCCGCGTCCGGATGCGCGGCGTGCGCGCGCTCCGGCTGCCCGGTGGCGATCGCGGCCATTTGCGTGCGGCTGCTGTGCGCGATGACGGGCGCGTGGAACGTCGCGCCTGCAAAACCGAAACCCATCAAACCAATCTTGAGCGTTGACGACATGAACGATCCTGTCTGCTTGCGAAACTGAGGCGCGGCGGCTCGGACGCCGCACGGCGACGGACGGCTATTGTGGCATGACGAAAGGGGGCGGAACGGTTCGGCGGCGACGTTGGCCGAATGGACGAGGCGTGCGAACGCCGAACGACAGGAACGGCGCGCGACGCGGCCGGCACGGCCGAGGGGCGCAAGGCACGCGGCCGAAACGGCGCGGATTCGATTGCTTTCGATGTATCTCTCGGCGCCCGTCCGGTGTCCGTCCGGCGTCTGGCGAGAGCGGCGGTCCGACCGGGCAACGCCGGTCCGCTCGGTCGGCGAATCGATTCCCGGAGGAGCGGCGCTCGGGAGCTTCGCCGTCCGGCCGGCTTGCTCCGTCCTGCAGCCGGGAGCGCCGCCGCTCCGCCGAACGGCGCCGAGCTGCCTGCACACCTGCTCGCGTCCCCGTCGGCATTCCGCGCCCGAAGCCTTTGCGAGCGGCCGATGGGCTAATCGAAAAGGCCGCCGGCCGGAGAATGCCGGTGCGCGAGCCAAGTGAGAGCCCGCGTTCGCGGCGATGACGCATCGACCGTCGTCGGGCGTTCGTTTTAACCTCCGATCCGCCGCCTGATTGCCGCAGCGGCCTGCTCGGCCCACACCGCGCAGGCCCGCGCGCCCGGATGAAAGCCGTCCGACGCCATCGCGTCGCGCGTGAGCGGCATGTCGACCCGCAGGAACTCGCACGCGGGCTGGCCGGCGGCCCAGCGCGACAGCGCCGTATTGAGCCGCCGCGCGCGCAGCCCGAGATACCATCTGAGCGGTTGCGGCAGCGCCGGAAAATGATGCATCGGCGGCACCGCGGACAGAATCACGTGCGCCGCGCCGAAGCGCGTCGTCAGCCGTTCGACGAGCGCCGCCTGCGCGTCGCGCCAGCGCGCGGGCGACACGCCGTCCGTTACATCGTTGACGCCGAGCGACGTGACGGCCGCGTCGAAGCGCGCGTCGGGCTCGGCATCGAGCCAGTCGAGCAGATCCCGCGTCGTCGCGCCGGTGCGCGCGAGCAACCTCCATTCGACGCGATGCAACGGCGCGAGCGCGCGCACGAGTTGGCCGGTGAGCGCGTCGGACTGCGTCGGGACGCCGACGCCCGCGGCGGCCGAGTCGCCGAGCACGAGGAGGCGCAGCGGCGGCCCGGCGCCGTCGACGCCGCTGCGCGGCCCGTCGGCCTCGGCGAGGCGCGGCGTCACGCGCCTGACATGGCGGCCCTGAGCGAGCAGCAGCGGGCCGAGCGCGGCGGTGGCGAAGTGGTATCCCATGCGGTTTCCGTGATGTATGGCG
Organism: Burkholderia sp. ABCPW 111; assembly: GCF_000773065.1. Classification (NCBI taxonomy): domain Bacteria; kingdom Pseudomonadati; phylum Pseudomonadota; class Betaproteobacteria; order Burkholderiales; family Burkholderiaceae; genus Burkholderia; species Burkholderia sp. ABCPW 111. The sequence continues at coordinate 3,136 of NZ_JPWT01000119.1, forward strand.
TCGAGGTCGTGGCGTGCCGCCATGATAGCGAGCGGCGCGCATCGGCCGCCATCCGCCATCCGCCGGCGCCGCCGCGGCCGCGCGAGCGCCGCATGGGCATCGTCCGAATGTCCGACGCAGCGCCCGTTTCACATTCGCGAAAGAATCGCCGGCCGCCGCCGTGTTAACATGCGCGTCCCGCGAGCCATTTGCCGGGGGCCGGCGTTGCAGTCCGCGCGCCGGCCGCGCTTCGCTCGCGGCGCCTTCCGGCTTCGCCGCCGTCAACCGCAACACCATCCGCAATCATGTCCGCAGGCCTGAACCCCGCTCAAAGCGAAGCGGTGCGCTATCTCGACGGTCCCTGCCTCGTGCTCGCCGGCGCGGGCAGCGGCAAGACCCGCGTCATCACGCAGAAGATCGCGCACCTGATCGAAGCAAAAGGCTTCGAGCCGCGCCATATCGCCGCCGTCACGTTCACGAACAAGGCGGCCGCCGAAATGCGCGAGCGCGTCGGCAAGCTCCTCGAGGGCAAGACGCTCACGACGCCCGGCAAGGAAGGCCGCAAGGTGCCCGTCAATCAGCTCACCGTCTGCACGTTCCACTCGCTCGGCGTGCAGATCCTGCGGAAGGAGGCCGAGCACGTCGGCCTGAAGCCGCAGTTCTCGATCATGGATTCGGACGATTGCTTCGGGATGATCCAGGAGCAGATCGGCACGACGGACAAGGGCCTGATCCGCAAGATCCAGACGATCATCTCGCTGTGGAAGAACGGCCTCGTCACGCCCGAGGAGGCGATGACGATCGCGGCGAACGAGGACGAGCATCAGGCGGCGCTCGTCTACCGGAACTATGTCGCGACGCTGCACGCGTACCAGGCGGTGGACTTCGATGACCTGATCCGCCTGCCGACCGAACTGTTCGCGAACAACGAGCCGGTGCGCGAGCGCTGGCAGAACAGGCTGCGCTATCTGCTGATCGACGAGTATCAGGACACGAACGCGTGCCAGTACGAGTTGCTGAAGCTGCTCGCGGGCCCGCGCGCCGCGTTCACGGCGGTCGGCGACGACGACCAGGCGATCTATGGCTGGCGCGGCGCGACGCTCGAGAACCTCGCGCAGCTCGGCAAGGACTTCCCGAAGCTGCACCTGGTCAAGCTCGAGCAGAACTACCGGTCGACGGTGCGCATCCTCACCGCCGCGAACAACGTGATCGCGAACAACCCGAAGCTGTTCGAGAAGAAGCTGTGGTCCGAGCACGGGATGGGCGATTCGATCACCGTCACGCCGTGCAACGACGAAGAGCACGAGGCCGAATCGGTCGTGTTTCGGCTGTCCGCGCACAAGTTCGAGCGGCGCACGCAGTTTCGCGATTACGCGATCCTGTATCGCGGCAACTTCCAGGCGCGCATCTTCGAGCAGGTGCTGCGGCGCGAGCGGATTCCGTACGTGCTGTCGGGCGGCCAGTCGTTCTTCGACAAGGCCGAGATCAAGGACTTGTGCGCGTACCTGCGCCTCATCGCGAACGCCGACGACGATCCCGCGTTCATCCGCGCGGTCACGACGCCGCGCCGCGGAATCGGCAACACGACGCTCGAGGCGCTCGGCGCGTTCGCGGGGCAGGCGAAGGTGTCGCTGTTCGAGGCGGTCTACATGGGCGGGATCGAGGCGCGGCTGTCCGCGCGGCAGGTCGAGCCGCTGAGGATCTTCTGCGATTTCATCCAGCGCCTGACCGACCGCGCGGACAAGGAGCCGGCGACCGTCGTTCTCGACGACATGATGGAAGCGATCCACTACGAAGCGTACCTGTACGACGCCTATGACGAGCGGCAGGCGCAGACGAAGTGGCAGAACGTGCTCGAATTCCTCGAATGGCTGAAGCGCAAGGGGACGAAGCCGGAGCCGGAAGAAGCGGTTGACGGCGAGACGGAAGGCTTTCACAACGCGGACGGCCTTGCCGACACAGGCAAGAACCTGCTCGGCCTGATTCAGACAGTCGCGCTGATGTCGATGCTCGAGGGTAAGGAAGAGGACCCGGATGCGGTGCGGCTGTCGACCGTGCACGCGTCGAAGGGGCTCGAGTATCCGCACGTGTTCCTCGTCGGCGTCGAGGAAGGGATCATGCCGCACAGCGGCGGCAGCGACGACGGCCCGATCGACGACGAGCGGATCGAAGAGGAGCGCCGGCTGATGTACGTCGCCATCACGCGCGCGCAGCGCAGCCTGCATCTGAACTGGTGCAAGAAGCGCAAGCGCGCGCGGGAGACGATCGTCTGCGAGCAGTCGCGCTTCATCGCCGAGATGGGGCTCGACGAAGCGCCGCCGCCCGCGCCGGAGGAGGCGCCGATGACGCCGAAGGATCGGCTCGCGAGCTTGAAGGCTTTGCTGCAGAAGTGATGCGGGCGGGCACGCGGCGCACGGCGTGCGTTTGGCCGTTTGGCCGAGCGGCCGATCACCGCGCGGCGATCGAGGCAGCGCGGATATCGGCCGGACGAGTCCTGACCGATGGCCGGATCGCCGGGCGATCCGGCCGGCGCTCGGCCGCCCGCGACAAAACAGAAACCCCCGCGATGCTTGCGCAGCGCGGGGGTTTTTCGTTGCATCGGCGACCGTTACTTGGCGGCGTTGACCATGTAGTCGACGGCCGCTTTCACGTCGGCGTCCGACGCGTTCGCGCCGCCCTTCGGCGGCATCGCGCCCTTGCCGTGCAGCGCGTAGTTGTAGACCGTATCCATCGAATCCTTCAGGCGCGGCGCCCAGTCGGCCTTGTTGCCGAACTTCGGCGCGTTCAGCACGCCCGTTGCGTGGCACGCTTGGCATGTCGATTCGTACAGCGCCTTGCCTGCCGACGCCGAGCTTTCAGCGTTCGCGCCTGCGGCGGGCGCCTCGCCCGGTTTCGGCAGCGCGGCGATCGCAGCCATTGCCGCGGCGGCTTGCGCGTTGGCGGCCGTCGCGTCCGACGCGCCCGCGGCCGCGCCTGAAGCGGGGGCCGCATTCGCGGCGGGTTGCGCGGGCTCGGCGAACTTCGCACCGCCCTGATTGGCCATGTAGACGACTGCGCGCGCGATTTCATAGTCGCTATAGTCGTCGGGGTTCGTGCCGCCGCGCGGCGGCATGGCGCCTTTGCCGGTCAGCGCGATGTGCAGGACTTCGTCGTAGCCGGCCGCGATGCGCGGCGCCCAGGCGGCGGCGTCGCCGAACTTCGGCGCGCCGGCCGCGCCGGTGCTGTGGCAGGTCACGCAGACGGCCTTGTAGACTTCCTCGCCCGTCTTGTAGACGCGCGGCGCGTTGGCGTCCTTGATTTCGACTTGCGCGAGGGGGGCGATGCGCTTTGCGACGGCTTCGTCGGAGAGGCCGTCGGTGCCGGCGCCCGTGCGGAACGCGTGATTGGCGTAGGTGGCGAACAGCACGATGATCGCGATCGGGATCACGAATGAGGCGATGACAACTGCGATGAGTTGCCCGGGGGTTTTGATGGGGGCTCCGTGGGGTGCTTCGCTCATGCTTGCCTCGTCTCCGTGAATAGGAATTGTGAGCGGTACGGCAATGAATGGCTGTGGGGTGAAGCTCGGACGATTATAGACGGAACGTTTACATGGCGGCGAGCGATCGCCCGGCGCGTGTTTACCCGCACGTCGGAGGGGGCGGCGTGCGTGATGAGGCGATGCAGGAGGAGGGGCGGACGGATGCGGAGCGGCGGTGGACGGTCCGGCGGAAACAAGGTATTCTTGCCGTCTTGCTACGCGCTGCGACTATCTAGGGTCGCATCGCATCCGTAAGCGCCCGTAGCTCAATGGATAGAGTACTGCCCTCCGAAGGCAGGGGTTGCTGGTTCGATCCCAGCCGGGCGCGCCAAAAATATTTGGTAGAACAACAACTTAGCGAAGTGCGCCACCATTGTGTCGCTGCCGTACGGAAATTGTACGGAAATGCTCCGCCTCTCATCTTTCCCTCGCCGCCCGACTTTCCACTGCCCTCCGGCGTCGAAAGCAGCGTTTTTGCAACTGGTTTCAAAAAGCGTCGCGGTCCAAAGAGACAGCCGCGAACGACGCGTCCATGACACGAAACTCACCTTACGTTCGTCACCGGGAACTTCCTCGACAGCGACTCGACAAGGCGGCGCAAACCCAGCGTGAACAACGTGCGAACCTACTACGAGACGAGGCGAAAAAACTCAAATTGCCGGAACCCGGCCTCGAAGGTTTCATTTATAGCCTTGGCCCCGGCCTTCTCCGCGTCGAAAAGCCGGCGTCGCCGGAGATAATCGAAGCGTATCTACGGTTGCAAAGCGCCGCCCACGAACTGCACAGCGCGATCGAATCCGTGGGTAGACACGATGTCCATCATCGGTATCTCGCTGCGAACATTGATCAGGTGAAGAAGGATGTGGTCTCGCTGTTGCGGCCCGATAAGCCGCGCGCGACCGACGGCGAGGCTCTGTTTGCAGTGGACGCCGGAACCGTTCGATTTTCGTTCAATTCAAAGTCGGGTCGGCCAATCGACTATGTCACCGAGTTGGCTTGCGAGGCGGCGCTCGCGTGGCGTCTCTCATATAAAAAGTGGCCGCCGTTGAGAGGGGAGAGCGGTTTCCATCAGATGCTCAAGTTCGCTTGCCAGCGGCTGCTAGGGATGTCGAAGCAGGACGTCCCGGGCCGCAACGCAGTGCAAGCGGGCATCGCACTCTGCAAGGAGAGATGGGAAAACGGCTGGTCACGTGGCCGCATGCATAGCGCTGCCGATACGGCAGGCACGCTACAGATTCGAGCCAACAAAGTTTAAATGTGGCGCAGGTCGGCGCGGTACGCCAACCCACAATGGAGTCATTCGAACACGGATGAACTCCCATGGACAACAAACAATTCGGACCGCGCCTTCACCGGCTACCTGATGTCTGCGGACTGACCGGCCTCCGCAAAAGCTCCATCTACGCAATGATTCGTGACGGAAGTTTTCCTGCTCCCGTCCGAATTGGCCGCCGAGCGGTTGCTTGGCGTCAGGAGGATATTGGTCGCTGGATCGACAGTCGGCTGAGCACCGAGGCCGACACGCAAGCTCTTTCGGGAGGCCGCCAGTGACCACCACACCTTTCCGTCACACACGCGACGCGCGGTCAGCAGCCCCAGAGGAATCGCGCGCCGTATCCGCTTGGCAGCCGCCCCGCATTATTCCGCGACTCACGAGCGACCGCCGCCTCGATCCGCTCGTTTACGGCTACCGTTACGATCCTGAATTCAAGCAATGCCGCCGGCGTGGCGTTGTTCGTCACGGGAAACTCATCGAGGCGATTCGGGCGAAGTCATTGCGGCTGATCACGGACCGGCCTGGACGCGCGCTCAAAGACGCTGTGAAGTGCTTTTTGCGGTCGCGTTTGGTTCAATTCGACGTACTGCATGACACCTGGCTCGATCACAAGGGCCCAAATGGACATCTGACGTTGCCCGAGCGTCAGGCAACCTTCTATGCACGATGGAGAGACTGGAGGGCCGGCGGAGAACTGTTGCAGTGGTCGCTGGACCCTTCGATTACATGCGCTGAACCGTTCTACCGCCGGGGCAAGCCCAAAGGAGACGGCCGCTGGCGGACGTTCTACGCTCTCGACATCGCGCGGACTACGCGCCAGCGCTTGGTTCAAGCGGCGCTCGCCGCAGCTTCGTGCAGCCAGTATCGCGTCCAAGCTATGTTCCGAGGGGGTATGTCGATCGTCGTGAGCGAGGTTACGCAGATGCTCAAGGACGACGCTAGCTTGACGCACTGCGCCGAGATCGACATCCGAAACTGCTTCGATGACATCCAGCTAGTCACGGCGCGCGATGTGCTTCCGCTCTCACCGAAGGTGATTCAACAAACGCTGGCAATCTACGCACAGGAGGCGATCGACCAAAGAGTTAGAGAACATAGAAGACGTGACCATTATCTACGGAGATGTGATGAGTTATTTGCATCTGGACCCTCGCTGGCTCTGCCCCAAGGCGCAGCCTCATCATCGCTTGTTGCCTACTGGCTAATCGAAGCCGGGTTGCCGCCGTTACCGCCTGACCGTGTGTTTTTATACGGCGACAACCTGCTTGTGCTGGGAGAGTCACCAGACGATGTGAGAGCACAAGTGTGCCTCTTTCGACGGCTTTTCGAAAGGCACCCAGCGGGGCCTTTGCAAATCGAAGCTGGAGAACCTCGTGATGTCCGAGACGGGTTTGAGTTCCTCGGAATCGAGTTCCGGCGGGTGCAAACGACGGCGGATGAAACCGATAACTACGGCATCAGCGCCCGCGTACCACCGGAGGCCCGCGCTCGTTTCCTCGACGGCGTTCGCTCGCGAGTGGCGCGAGCAATGGAGTGCGGCGATACGGCGTTGTCGGAGGCGTCGCGGTACGTGAGAAGCTTCTTGGGAAGCCGGCCGACCCATGATCGAGTCGAATTGCTCGTCGCTGCTTGCACGGTCATTGAAGACCTAGGTATCGACGCTACGCCGATATGGGAGCTTGGGGTGGGCTGATGAGCGCAGCGGCGATCTCGCCGCTTGTGATCATTCGCCGCGCAGCCTCTTGGAGAGTTCCGGGTCCAGCAAATTCATCGGAGTGGTCCCGAGCGCAATCGCCAGCTTTCCGATGTTGTCGATCGAGACGTTTCGATCACCGCGTTCTACTGAGCTGACGTAGGTTCGGCTCAGTCCCGCCGAATGCGCTAATTCTTCCTGCGATATTTCCTTCGCTCGCCGAAGCGCGCGCAAGTTCGAGGCGAAAAGGTCCCTCGCTGTTAATTCCGGCGGTTTTCTCATAGGCAGAGGATCGCCGCCGGAATTGTTGCGGTCCACGCACTATCGGGTTAATCTCGACAACTATGAGTGACATTTACCGGCTTTGCTCGGTTGCGAACGCTATGCTCCAGTTTGAAACTGGTTGCACGGGGCGTACGGGGACTGTCGAAGCCCGGCCATACAACTACGAGAGAAGAAATGGCGTCGATAGTGAAGGCACGAGCACGTGCCGTGGTGTTGGGGATCGCTCTGGCGTGCGTTGCCGCCCATGCGGCTGTGGCGAAAGCGCCGGCTAGGAAGTCGCCGCAGGCCCCGTCGGTCGTCTGGGACAAAGAGCCGACGTCGTTTCTCGGTCTGGAGCTTGGAAAGCCGCTTCCATCTGATTTGCCCGTATGCCCCAATGACACCGTTCAACGAGCGCTGACCAAAACGACCTGCGTGATGACCTATGAGAACACCGTCAAGCTATGGAGGGGGCCCGACCTCGGAATTCCCGAGAGCATTTCGGCGCTGATGTACGACAGTAAGGTCGCGTCAGTGACGCTCGACGCGAACGAGCAGGACTTCAGCACGATCAAGAACCTTCTCGTAACCCGGTACGGCCCGCCGATGAAAACCTCGATGTCCGTGGTGAAAGCGATTGCGGGCGGCGAGTTCACGTCGGAAGAGAGCGACTGGAGCGGCGCGAACGTCGAGATAACGCTCTATCAGCGCCAAGGACAAATCGACCAATCCGAGGTTTTTGTTCAGTACAGGCCTTTGATGAAAGCCTTCCTTGACGACCGTAACGCCAAGCAAAGCGCGGCAGCATCGAAGCTTTGAATTCCCGGTTGCAGTTCCATCAAAGAGGCCGGGTTGGTGTTGAGACTGGCAGCACTGGCCGGCTGTGTGACGTCGAACAAATCGCAGGAAAAGCCCGCGAGTTCCCGGCCGACGCAGTGACACTGCCGATGCATCAGCCACCGAATTTTGTCGTCGCTTTTGAAACTGGTTGCACGTGTCTCCCTGTACGCACACGAAGGTGAGTCTGTTTACCCTTGCGCCCGAGCCGTGTTCCGGCAACGCCGCGCGACACGGTACCGTGGGTGGCACGTCTTGTCAGACGAACACTCCCGATGACATGGAGTCGGTGCTGCATCGCTCCCAACTCGTCACGCTTGCATTCGATCGGCCGCAGACGGTCTTCCACCTCTCTCAATGGCGTTGGCCCGTCATCGGGCCGTATAACGGTTTCAGCGGGGCCGCACGCATCCGAGGCTGGCAGTTGATTCACCTCTATCGCGCGAACGGATGGCTCACTCATGACGGCTTGTGCTCGGTGACTGGCGCCACTGGCGAAATTCAGTTGCATAACGAGGACTACGCTCGGCCGTGGGATGCCTATCCTGTCTCGAAACGCGCGCACACGATGATTCACACCCGTGCGCGCTTTGCGAAGGCGTGGGCCGCCTTTCTCGCTACTGACGCATTGCCCGACACGTGGGCGAAGACTCTCGCGACCACCGCTGGCGTCGCGACTGCCAACCGAAATTGCAGTCTCGCCCAACTACTCGAACATGCACCGCATCCTGCATGGGTCGATGTGCCCGAAAAAGAATTCGACCGTCGCTGACGCCGTGCGACGGACCTGCTTGTTACCGCTTTCTTATCGCAACGACGCCTCAAACCATGAAGAAAATCATCCTGTTTGCGTTGGCTACCTCTCTGGTCGGTTGCGTTTCTATCGGGTCCGTAGAGCAGCGCGAGCCTTTGTTCGTTGCGGAAACAACGAAGAACGCTAAGGCCTACGCCGACTGTGTCCACGAGCAGTGGGCGTCCGCCGCTCCTTATGCAGAGCAATTTTCACGGCCGGACGGCAGTTACCGGGTACGACATTATGGTGGGAATATCGTCGATGTGACGCCCACAGCGACCGGCGCACACGTCGAGATGCGCGAGCCGCCGCCGCATTTCACTGCGCCTGAAAAAGCGGCGAAAGCCTGCCTGTAGGTCGATTGACGTGGTGGCCGATTGCACTGGCGCACTTGGGGGCTCGCAGGTTGGTCGCTTCCTGACAACAGGTATGCCCGTAGGTGGGCGCTGCGACCTGCATTTTTTGAAACCGGTTGCACGAAGCTGACGACGTGGATGGAAATCTGAACTCGTTTGCTGGTGTAACGAGGACTATTCCCGACCTTGGGATACCCAACCAGTATCGCGCCGGGTGCACACGCTGATTCACACATGGACGCGCTGCCCGCGAGCATGGCAGTCGTTTCTCAAAACTGAGGCGCTGCCCAACGCTTGAGCACACTTGCTCGAATCGCCGGCATCCGTTGCACCGGCACGCGCGCCGCAGTCGGCGCGTGCGCTGCTCGACGCTGCGCCCCATCCGCGCTGGGTCAAAGTTACCATCGGCGGTTTTGACAGGCGTTGATGGTCAAGACCACGCGACCGCGCATGCGCGGCGCAAAACCAGAAATGCCGCAGCGACACTGGGACGGGTTTGCAACCTCATAGAGCGGCCGGCGTGGGGGGGCGGGCTATCAGCGAGAACATGCGACTTGCAGTGAAGCACGGCGGCATAAGGCTCGGAGGCAATTCTGATTGAGCAAGTCGGTCTGCTGATCCCCGTCAATTCAAGACTCGGCAACGCTTTAGCCGGTTCGTGTCCCCACATTTCTATCTCCGTAGCCTTATGCGAGGCTGGGAATGAGGCCGTCAAAATCATCACCCGGCCGTTAGAAAAGATTGACCGGGCGTGCGCGGACCCGGAAGATGCGCGGTTATCGAATAAGAATCAAAGAGGTATCACGTGGCCGCGCCGTTGCCGACAAACGATATTCTCGGGGTTTTCAAGGCCCTGAAAGACGACATACAGACAAGTCTGCTTACCCCGAGGGGCCTCTCAATGAAGAGCGGCGGGACCAAGGCCCTTGCTCTCGCGCACCCGACGAGCGCGGCGACCGGTTTTTGGGCGAACCCGCAGTCTGTATCGAGTAAGCCACCGCGATGGATCGTACAGGTTGAGGCGCAACCCGGCGGTGCTGCGCCGGTAGCGCGATTCCCTGTCGATGCCGCGAACCAGCCGATATTGATGGCTAAAACCGTCGGCTACGCGAACAACCGTGACGGAAGTTGCGCCGTATGCGTCTATCGCGTTTTGCCGGCGGTCAGGCCGGCCGATCCCACTGCACCGTGGGAATTTCCGCAGGGCTGGGAGTATCTGTTGATTCTGGCTTTTGCGAGGCCCCTGCGTGCGGGCACGTCTGGCGAACTGTTGACCAATTTTGACCCGATTGCTGGAACCATCGATTATGCCGGCGGGGTGGCTAGGCAGAGTTACACAGTCGCATTCAGAGCCTTGGTGAAGGCACCCGGGGCGGTGCCGGCTGCTGCGGGAACAACCTATGCCGACGCCGCGCAGGCAGTCGCGACCTTTGCTGGTGCGCAGCTTTATGACGGAGCCGATGCTGCAAGTCGCGACCAACTCACGACTGATTTGTCCGCCGTGTTCGCTCCAGCGCCAATCGCCGAGCCGTTTGCGCTTGCAGAGGACACCGCCCTCGTGGGTATTGATCCCTCGGTGTATCGCCAAATCGAAGCGGCGATCAACTCCGACAAGCGGCATGTGATCCTTTACGGACCACCTGGTACGGGCAAAACGACTCTCGCGGAGTATCTCGCTCGTGAGCTTTCCGAGCGCGACGATGGCGATGGATCGTACCTGATGTTAACCGCGTCATCTGCATGGAGTACACAGGACCTAGTTGGCGGCTATCAGCCGCTTGGCGGAGGAGCTATCGGCTTCATTCCCGGCGCTCTGCTACGGAACTTCGACAAGCCGGCGATCATCGATGAACTCAATCGATGCCCGATCGATAAGGTCCTTGGGCCGCTGTTTTCTATTCTCTCCGGACAGTCGTCCGTTCTGCCTTGCCGTGCCGATGTCGCCAATCCACTGAGTCCATTCCACGTGGTGCTCCCTGAGCCGCGTGAGGATATGGCACCCCACGAGCATGCACCGCAACCAGCGTGGCGTTTGATATGCACGCTGAACACGTACGATAAGACCCAATTGGGTCAAATTTCCTATGCTCTTAGCCGTCGGTTCGCTTGGATCAAGGTCGGCGCGCCATCCGATCCAGACGCGTTCGTGCGCGAGATGGCTGTCAGACTCGCCATGACGGTTCCCGATCCGACACCAGCGAACCCGGTTGGCGCCATGTGGCGTGCCGTCAATACTGCTCGCGAAATTGGTGGCGCCCCCATCGTCGACTTTCTCAAGACCCTCCGCGCGTTGGACCATGGCGTCGACCCGTTTGCACTACCGGTGGGAGCAGCGGCAGAAGCGTTCCTGTCGGCGTTCCGAATGTGTGTGTTGCCACTTATGGACGGACTTTCGCCACGCGAGGCATCCGACCTTGCCGCCGGCGTGGCGGCCGCGTGGGGGCTCGACGCCGAACGGACAGCCCGTCTCAATCTCGACTGCCGGGAGTTTTCGGCTTGACGCCCTCCGAGGCCAGACTTGAGTCCCTGTGCTTGCGCGGTCTTATTCGCCATTTGGGTGGAGGAGAACGCTCGCCCTATGGCGGCTCAACGGACATGCTCCGAGAGGCTGACCTGGATGCGCTCCGCATGTGGTGGGCACTGTCCGGTCCGGTTGGCGCGCTGGCGTTGCGGTGCGCCACCAAGCCGAGAGAAATAACCGCCTCGCTTGAAGATTTGCGCCGCGAAGTATCAGGTGAAATTCCTGGGCCTCCCGACGCGGCAGCGTCAGCACTACTCCAGGCTACGTCGTGTGACCCCGCTGCATTTGTCGTTGCCGAGGCGGCCAGTACGTGGCTTTCTGGGCCAAATCGCGTGCTGGCCAAAACCCTCGACTCTGCTCGGGGTGCACTGCGCGCCGCTGCGCTCCACGCGCGCGGTGGCTTGTTCGATGGGCTGGCCAGAGAAAGACTGTCGATGATTGACGATGCACTGAGGACGGCGCCGTTGCGCGATATTCTGTCGTCCCCGGCGGGCAGAGCAAGGATAGTTGCACACGAGCGAAGGCAGGCGGCGAAGGCACGTGCGCCACTCTACCGTCTTACTTGGGACTGCGCTTCGGCGCTTCTTCGCATCGAAGCGCTTGAGCGAGAAAGCTTGGCCGCACTGCTTGCATCCGACGTTTTACCTCGTCTGGAGACATGGCGTCGCTTTGAGATGGCATGTCTGCTTGAGATCGCCGAAGCTCTATCTGCTGCCGCTGGTGTGCCTTGCGCATTAGATGCGTCGTTCGTGGCTGGAAGGCCGGCGGCGTGCGTAGGGGATATCAACGTATGGTGGCAACGGGCAATTCGTTCGCGTCCCGACGAGGAACTGGACGAGGGCGAGAGGATGGCTGCGAACCTGGCAGAATCGTTAGGTATAGCTGCCGGAACCGCTCGCGCCGATCTGACCATTGAGCGGCAGGGACGAATTCTCGCCATCGTGGAGTGCAAGTGGTTTGGTTCGTCGTCGTCCGTGCCGAGTGCAATTCTCGAAGCCTGCAACCAGTTGACTGGTTACGCTCGCGACGCAGCCTTCAGGCAAGGCGACAACTCGGCCGCTATTCTGTCCAGAAGTCTCATCGCCTTGGCAGACCGCGACGACGTGCCGTTGACGGTTGGGATCGGACCGGTTGGTTGCGTCGGACTGTCCGATCTCGGAGGCACGGCGCTGGGTCCGTGGGCGATGTCCGTTCTCGCCGTTGCTTAGGCTGCGCGAGCAGCGCCTCCATCTGCAATCAGCGCAACCTCGGCCTCATCTACAGGCGTCGCGCAAGGTGTGTGTATCGTATAGGAGGACGGCTTTTCCGCTGCCGTCGGTGCTGCCGGCCCCATGAAACGGGCCATCGCCCCCTCCAAGTAAGTGGCGTTCATTTCAACGCTCGCCCAGTGGCGACCCAAGGCTTCGGCGACGGCGCCTGTGACGCATGATCCGCCGAACGGGTCGAACACGAAGTCGCCGGGGTCCGTAGTCATGCGAATAAAGTATTCCGGCAAGGCAGCCGGAAAACGCGCTGGGTGGATGTCGAGACCGCGTTCGCGACAATAGTCTTGGTACGTTCCGTTCGACTCTGTGTTGGCGATTGCTAGGAGGTTTGGGGGCACGGAGCCACCGTTGTCGCGGCCGAACTTCTCCGAGATGACGTGGCCGGACGGTCGCGTCTTCGCTTGGTAGCCATTTTTGAGCAGATGCTTCATCGATGCGCTGTACGGTGTAAGGACGCGGCGATTGCTCGCTTTCGGAAATGGGGTTTTCGAAAGCCACCAAACACAGTTCACGGCGTCCTTTGGACGCACCCTACGCACGTTGACCCATTCTGCTGGCGTTGGCAGCTTCGCCGGATTCCACCAAAAATGTTCGAGCGCAAGGTGGAAGCCGTACTCCTCACAGAGCATGATCAAGAGTTCGTAGTGGTACAGGGACCGCGTAGGCGTGCCCGGCTTCCACGCGCCGCCGATGTCAATCACGAGGCTGCCATCGTCGCGCAAAATTTTCCTGAAGCCCTCCGCGAACGGTCGGAACCAGTCGCAATATGCGTGGGCATCCTCATTGCCGTAGCTCTTCTTCCGGACAAGGCCGAAAGGAGGCGAGGTCATTATTAGGTTGACGCTTGACGCCTCTCGCGCGTCCATCCAATCGAGCGAGTCACCGTTCCACATCGTGCCGAAGTCCGTATTGTGAAATTCAGTCAGCGGACGCGCGACGCGCGGCGGTCGCATTTTCGGAGTAGCGCCGTCAATGTCAGCGTGGGCGAGAGCCCGAAGATAGTCGCTTAGCGATCGATGACCAAGCGCCTTTGCTCTCTGTTCCAACGACGTTTTCTCAGCGGTGCTCAAGCGTACAGAGGCCGTTGTTTCCTTCGGTTCCACTACGTTCGGTCGGGCCATGTTCTTCCTCTGTTTCTGATTGTTTGTCACGCGAAAACCTGATTGGTTTTTGTATTACACGGGCTGAATTGTCGCGTGCCGGGCGTGTCTGACGCAAGTGTTCCCGCCATAAATCCCTGAAAAAAGTGGCGGTCTGAGGGGGAGAAGTCCGTGACGCGAGCGCGAGGCACTCGCGACAGGCTGGAATGCGTTGCTGTCCGATCGTCGTGTTGGCGAATTGAGTGCGGCGCGCGCGTTTGGCTGACCGCTTGATGTTCTGACGTGTCCAAATACGGTCGGTTTTGGACACCCTCACACGACCTGTCCAAAAATCTGCTTGACACCTTTTTGGATGCGATGGATATTTCGTACATCGTATTTGGACGGGGTAGGTGGAATGGGAAGAGTTTTTGCGTACTGTCGCGTCTCGACCGCTGAACAGACGACCGAGAACCAAGTCCTCGAAGTCCGTTCTGCTGGATTCAACATCGAGCCCCGCCGCGTGGTTTCCGAGTGCGTATCTGGTTCCGTTTCAGCGAAGCAGCGTGCGGGTTTCTCGAAGCTGCTCGACCGGCTGGAAACGGGCGACGTGCTGGTCGTAACGAAGCTTGACCGGCTAGGCCGTAATGCGATGGATGTCCGGGCGACTGTCGAAGAACTGACGACGATGGGCGTCCGCGTCCATTGCCTCGCGCTGGGCGGCGCAGACCTCACTAGCGCCGCCGGAAAGATGACTATGTCGGTGCTGTCTGCGGTAGCAGAGTTTGAACGTGACTTGTTGCTGGAGCGTACCGCCGCCGGACTCGCGCACGCGCGGTCCGCAGGGAAGGTGCTGGGACGGCCGAAGGCGCTGAACCAAAAGCAGGAGTCGTTGGCTCTGGTTCTGCTCGCTCAGGGGCAGACGGTCGCTGCCGTCGCCCGTGAACTGCACACGAGCCGCCAGACGATTATGCGACTGCGTGTGCGTGGCAATTCAGTCGGCGTGAACTGACATCGCTGAGTTGATTTTGAAACCGGTTGCATAGCGCTTCTTCGGACGGTCAAGGACTCAAATAGGTTTCGTGCTATACTAGCTCCACGCTATTCCTACTAAGCGCCTCTGTCCCGACCAGGGAATTCATTTGATTGGACTCTGGTTGGGCTCGTGATGGACCGTAGCCGGAGGAGTCGCCACATCGCTTCGGCGTTGAAGCGCGAGGATGCTTGCTACTGCCTCAGCGGAGGAGTGCAATTTAGTCAGGAAGGGAGAATTGCGGGATGCCCAGTTTTTTGGGATCCCGCAAATTTCATTCAGGCCCTGTAATCGTTGCTAAAAATGTTCAGGTGGCTGGTCGGTTGGACCACATACTGGTCATCATGGCAGCCGACGAATGTGCCAGCGATTTCCGTCCGATCCCCATTTTCTTTCGTCACGTTGTAGTGGCGGTCAGTCGCAATCTTTCTACCGAATCTGAAGCTACCGGTTAGCACGCATACAGACGTGTGCGGCGAACCTGTCGCAACCCGAGCGTGGTGCTCTAAGCCATATTGGAAGAGCTTGTCGTTGTCGTCGACATAGTGCTGATCCTTCGGGCCCGCGCCCTTACGCGGTCTCCGCCTGCGTCGCAGAGATTCGATGCACTGCTCCAACCGCCCCTCAAAATCAGGGGAGAGGGTCTCTTTGGTACAGATTCTGCGAAGTTCCATCAATTCTTTCGCATTAAATGTGCGAAATGGCAGCAGAACGATCTGTTCTCTAGCGCCGTCCTGCATGACAGCGAGCAGCGAAGCCAGATTCTTAAGCAACCGCGCGAACTTTCCCGCAAAGTAATTCTTGTAGTTGGTCTTAGGATGGCTGGCAAACTCGACATCGGCAACAAAGCACGCAGACTTGATGTGACAACCCAAGTCGGGCGTCGCAACGTCAACGAGCAAGACGATCACGTCAGCGGTCTGTCCTACCTGAATTAGATAATCTTCCAAAGAGCGACCCGCAGTGCTCGGGTCATAAACGCTCGCACTGAACACCGGTGCAAGTGCTTTCACACGCTCATGATCGCAAAGGGACTTCGGAATGAGGCTGGTCTGTTCCTTGCGGAAAAGGGCGGCCGCACCCGCGTCACCTGACGCTAGGCAGATTGCAATCCTCACGTTGCTTTACTTGAGAAGTTTGGCTAGAACCGACGCCGGCAAGACGACCTTATCAAGATCGGCATTTGGCAAATTCGCCAAAGCGCGCAGGAACGCTATGACGACTTCCTCGTTGGCTTTGCGAGCGCCAGGACTGACCGTCGGCTTGGCCTCGTCCTGAGCATACTCAAAGTTGGCCGTTTCAGGTGCAACTCCCACTCGCGCACGCTGCGTAGGATGCTCAACGAGCTTGTAGCCCGCGTTCGAACCCGTGCTCTTTATGAATGCCTTGAGGTTTCGAGTGCCAAGAATTGCTTTGTAATTTGGAATCGCTTTGGTAAGCAATGGCGGCATGTCACTCAGCAACGCGGGCTCATTCCGCAGCGACCATGCGTCCTTGCTCACCTTCAGAATCGCTTCTTCCAGCCTCTTTTCTTCTTCCATGGTGGGATCGTCGGTTTAAGAGTGCCCCATTATGAAGCCTTCGAGCAAGGCGGGCTACCCGCCGAAACAAAGAATACACCCCCAACCTCGCCGATTTCTCAGCTAATTACACATACGCAGGTCGGCCCTGCTGCTGAAATCGGAGGCGCGGCTGAGCACGCGTTGCCTCGGGCATTGCCACGACGCGGACCGTGAGCTACACGGGCCCGTTGAGGATTGTCGAATTGTTTGCAGTACCCGGCCAATGGCCGGGATGGGACGCCCATAGGCGTCGGGTCGCCAAGCTGAATGTAAGCAAGGCGGCATACAAACTACAGCATTGCTATCGCGTCGAGCTTTGCTCGCGTTTGATCGTGCCGGAGGTGTCCATAGTGCTTGTCGATCATCGCGGTGGATGTGCCGGTCAATTTCGCTACGATGAAGCTGTCCGTACCATTTGCGATGAACTCGCTGATGGCCGTGTGGCGAAGTGAGTACATGACAACGGTCGGCGGAAGTTTGGCAGAGAGCACCGCAGCCCTGAAGGGCTTTTTCCAAGAATCCTTGTTCCAGCGCTGCCCAAACTCCGTCGCTAGGATTGGCGCGTTCCCAATCTTGTTCTTGGTCTGCTCGGTGAAGAAGGCGACGGCTGCGGACGAAAGGGTAATCACACGATGCCCAGTTTTGCCTTCAAGGGCGAGAGTTCCTTGCTCGCGGTCGAAGTGCCGGACGGACGCATTCGCAAGCTCGCCGGGCCGCGCGCCGGTCAGCAACATAGCGGTCGCCAACTGCCTTATATCGTTGACGCATGCGCTTATCAAAGCCTTGCGCTGGTCGGCAGAGAGGAACGCTTGACGTCTTCGGCCCACATCTTTGAATTTCGCCACTGTTTTCCAGCCAGCGTCCGTTGCGACAAGTCGATCATGTAACGCGAGATTCAGCGCCGCTTTCAGCGATGCGAGATTGCGATTTGCGCTGTCCTTGGCGCGTCGCAGGTCGTCTTCGTCCTCCGCGTCGCTCTCGCTAAGTTCAATCTGAGTCGATAGCCATGTCTTGATATCAGACGTGCGAAGCTTCGACAGATTGATCTTCCCTATCTTCGCGTCGTAGATGAGGCGCCTGAACCGGCCTTCTGCGTCGGCCTTGCTTGACGCGCCTTTGTGAAGGCCAAGGTGCTTCACGTAGTGTTCGCATGCTTCCCTGACAGTCATGCCCTTCGACGAAACGCCGGCGTGGATTGCATTGGCCCACTCGATCGCTGCCTTTGCAGCGTCGTCGTAGGCTGCGTGGGTGCCGAGCGCACTGTATTGCTGTTTTCCATCCTCATTGCGGCGACGTGCGATCCAAGTTCCTTCGCCCTCGGTCGGTTTTCGATAACCGACATACAGTCCTGCCTGAATGCGCGACCAATAAGGCTCGCGGCGCGGCGCGAGCTTATCGCGCGATGTCTTGGAGTTGATCGTCGTGGCCATATTTTTCCGTACGGAATCGGTACGGAAATTCTATGGTGGACCTCCTCGAACGTCAATAATCTAAATCTGCGCAAAATCAGTAAGTTACGGTTTTATTGTGGACTTCCGTGAACTGCAAAAAACGATGGTTCCCGCCCTCCGAAGGCAGGGGTTGCTGGTTCGATCCCAGCCGGGCGCGCCAAGCCAGATAAGCCTCTCCGCGATTTTCCCCCACCGTCGTTTTTACCGAGTGTAGCTAAAGTACACCTGTTATCCGGCCCTTCGCATGTTTTCCTGCACCGCCGGCGGCAACTGGATCACTTCCGCGACCGAGGTATGCGGTGCCACCCAACGCGCGAGACGATCGGCCGACAGGTGCGCGTAGCGCTGCACCATCTCCGACGTTCCCCAGCCGCCGAGTTCCCTGAGCACCTGCAACGGCGTGCCGCGCTGCACGTGCCAGCTCGCCCAGGTGTGCCGCAGGTCGTGCCAGTGGAAATCGCCAACCCCCGCCCGCTTCAGTGCCTTCCGCGATGACGTTGTACCCGGCTAACCGATCACTGAACCGCGGTAAACGAACGCGCGTTCGATGTGCACGGGGTTCCGCCGCTTCGGCGAGTCAGCCAGTCTGACCGACGAGGAGCGCGCTGATGCTAGTGCCCGTGAGCCGATCGTAGAGCGTCTACGTGACCCGGCCCTGATCGACGGCCGGAGCGTGGGGCCGTTCCGCGAACGGCCCGTCGTTGTCCATGCATGGAGCAGCCCCCTGAAACACCGGACATAGCCTCTCACTTAAACTAGCGGGTAGGCATAAGACTGTGTTTTTGACTAACACCAGGCAGGAAGTGATGGA
>NZ_JPWT01000120.1:0-20372 GCF_000773065.1 Burkholderia sp. ABCPW 111
CCATCACTTCCTGCCTGGTGTTAGTCAAAAACACAGTCTTATGCCTACCCGCTAGTTTAAGTGAGAGGCTATGTCCGGTGTTTCAGGGGGCTGCTCCAATGCAGACTGGCGGGGGTAGGTAAAAGTGCATGATGAATTTCTCCCGACACCGGCGGGTCAGTGGCGAAATATGCGAAAACGCAAAATTGCACAAAAGTTACGGAAGAACGGGCCTCTCCGGGTTGTTCAAACCCGAAGCAGCCCGGAAGCTCGCCGGATTACGTCGGCAGTTCTCTGGGGTTGTCCGTAGCGAACACATGGTCTGAGGCGATGTCGCAATTCGCCTCTTTGACGAGATGCAGCCAGAGTCCCGGAATCAAATTGTCCCGGCAATGGCCCTCCCACTGCTCCCATAGCTCCTTACGCTTCTCCATCGGGCTATCCGCAGCCTTAGCGCGGCCTCCCTTGGTACGTTGAGCGCCGAGACCAAGCCGCCGTGTAAGCTGGCTATCCTCCCGTACAAGCTTCTCCCGTGCGGAGATTTTCGGATTCGGCTTCTCGGTCGATAGGTCTCGCGTCGGAACCGTGTATCCCTCTCGGTCAAGTTCCTCCGTCAGCTTGTCAATCTGCGCTCGGACCATAGCAAGGCGCTTCGCCTGCATCTCATCAACCGTGGTCCACGATACGCGCATCGCAAGAATCGCTGTCAGGTGTTCATTCTTGCTCTCCAATCAGCGCCCCTTCACCAAGTCCGCCAACGACGTAATACTCGGGTCCGCCATCTCCTCCAGATACTCCGTAGCAATCATTTGCTTCACAAGGATGGTTGCGCAAGCCTCAATGCTGCCACCACGGGCCAGCAGGGAGTTCTTCCGGCGTTTGGTCAATTCAATGAGCATTTCCGTCGTCTTTGCGTCGAGTTCAATATTCATGCGTTCTCCTTGGTTTGAATGTTGTTCATCATCTTCCTCAGCACGTCGGGCAACTGAGTAGCTACCCTACGGCAATACGGCACTGTCCCAGTTTGCCTCCGGCGCGCATGGAGCCTCACAGCGCCCTGCGGGCAATAAAACGACGCACGGGCCATCTGTGTAGCGGGAGTCGGGATCGTCACTCCCGGCCCTCCTTCTCGGTGCGTGCGGACAATTCCGCCTCGATAGCCTCGACACGGGCCATGATCTTTCGTGCGTCTTTCGGCTGTGTCTCGCAGAGTGCGGCAAACGTGTATGCCAATACGTCCCGCTCCGTGCGCATCTGATCGATAGTCCGCTCAGTCATCACGAAACCGCCAGCAGAATGCGTTGGAGTTCGGCCTGTGCTGTGTCGGCTTTTTGCCTATGCAACAACTCATCCTGTAGCTTGCGAAGCTCCGCACGCTGCGCGCTGCATCGCTCGTGCACGACTCGCACGTCGTCCATCTCCGCAACACCGCCCGTGAACTGGCGTTGCTTAAGTTCAAGCTCTTTCGACAAAACCGCGCCGCGCGCCTTCGACTCGTCAATTTCCAGCATCAACCAGGATGCGGCCCGAAGCCCCTTACCGGATTCCGCTACGGCCCGGAGGCTTCGCAGTTCCTCCGCTACCCGTGCAATTGCCGGTTCAAGCTCTGGTTTCGCGACCGGCGGCTTGTACGTCCCATCCGGATTCGAGTAATCGGACGCAAAATGGTAGATATACGTGGCATCTTCCGGGATTTTCGGAGCCTTCGGTTTGAACATCTTACTTAGCAATATAGTTATCCTTATCGATTACAGGCCATCCAAGATGGACAGCCCGAGTATGGTTACTGAAGGGTAATGACCTGCGGCGAGGCAATGATCTTTGCGTCCGCGTACTTGGTGATCTTCAATGCGGTCTTGTTCTCTTGCAGGAGATGGACCACCTTCTGACCATCTGGCGTATCCACGGTGATATCCGCCTGATTGCTCCGCTCAATCCACTGCGGGCCATCAAATACGGCCGTTCGCTTCACGTCCACCAGAATCAGCTTTCCGGCCGGCACCGCGAGCGACGGGATAGCCTGGAGCGTCTTGTACGTACCGCCACGCGGGCCAATGTTCGGGTTCGCGGCATCCTGCAAAGTCGCCAATGTGGCGGGGCTACCGATCCAGCATGCAGTGCGCAAATCGCCGTCAAAGGCCGCGATACCTTCCTGCACGCTCGCAGCGGCCTTACCCTGCCTCGTGAAGGTGTCGATAACGGCGGCATCCGTTGCGTTATTCGCGGCCATTTCAAGCTGCCCCTGCACGTACTGCACAACAGCCGCGCTGTAGTTCGTAGCTGCAAGGATCGAGTCATCGAACACCATGACTACGCCGAATTTG
The DNA here is from genome assembly GCF_000773065.1 of Burkholderia sp. ABCPW 111. NCBI lineage: Bacteria > Pseudomonadati > Pseudomonadota > Betaproteobacteria > Burkholderiales > Burkholderiaceae > Burkholderia > Burkholderia sp. ABCPW 111. Next base: position 2,304 of record NZ_JPWT01000120.1, read on the forward strand.
CGAGCATCCGAAAGCACCGCGTCAATCGTCGGTGCGACCGCCGGGAAACCCTCATCCTCGCCAATCTCAGCCGCCTGCAATAGCTTGTCTTGCGTCAGTGCGCGCACATTCGGCGGGAGTTGCAGTGCGCCCATCTGAGCCAGCGCGGTAATGATCGGTGCCGTAGTCGGCGGGTACAGCACGCCGGGAACTTGCGCCGGCCGGTAAAGCTCCGGATTGTTCTCGGTCGTCGCGACCGGGACAGAAGCCTTAACAATGTCGCTCCGTACCGTATCAATAGATGCCATAACAGCGTCCTCGTGGGTCATCGAAACGGCTTTACGGATTTGCTCTGCTGCGGAATTTCTGATCATAGTCTCCTTATGGGTAACGAGTTGCGCGCTCTTGAACGCGGTGATTGCGGCGTCAGGATTGGCCGGAACGGCTACCAACGACAGTTCATGTACGCTCGCCCGCTTGATTCGCCGGCCGCCGTTCGGAAGTTCCTCCATGTCCTTCCTGCTCGCGATAAAGCCAATGGACACGCCCTTGATTACGCCGGACTTGACGCTATCCCAAGCTTCGTCAGTTCGGTCCTTCACGACACCCGGAGTAGCTACCTTGGCAATCTTCGCCGTAAACGGCAGACCATGAGGTGTCGGCGTACCGAAAGTAACCGTCCCGATTGGCTGTGAGTGATCGTGATTCAACAGGAGTGCGGCCTCTTTCTCGAAGGCCAGTCCGAACGGTTCTACGATGTCCCCGTGCCGGTCAGTGCGCGGCGTTGACGCGATTCCTTCAATCTCGCGCTTCTCTGCTTGAAGTGATTTAATCTCGATAGACGAGAATGACTTTTGCAATGTAGTCCTTAATTGTTAGATGTTAGCGCCGGAAAGATCAAGTGCAGGGCCGCCCCGGCCCCAACGGGTTCGCGATACAGGCCAACTAGATTAGGCCAGTCCCGTCGATAACGAGAAATTGCAAGTGATACGTTTCGTTGAATCCGCTCCAGTTCGGAGTAGTTCCGGCCCAAGCCTGCTGATACCACGTAACCGTGTCGCCCGCCGTCTGAAATAGCGTGAGGCTGGGCCGGTACGTACCGTCTCCGGAAATGAGGTCATGGCACGGGAACGGACAGGAAACCAGCACGGGGCGGCCGTAGGATCGTGATTCTTGGGGAGGATGCGGGTAGCCGCCCACCTCCCATCCGTACCCAGGCTTGTACTGGATATGAAGAACATCCAAGACTCGATAGAACGGCCGTGACGAGTCCGCAACCAATGCGCCAGTCTCGGAGAACACCTGCAATCCGAAGTTGCCGCCCACTGGCGGCGTAGAGTCGAATACGAAGAATCGAACCGTCGTCTGCTGCCATGTAACGATTCGGATTGTGTGAAAGTTGCCGGACACTTGGTGGTCCCAGACGGTCGCCCCGACGCCTCCATCTGCCGCAAATGCGTACAGCGGCGTGTTAGCCGTAAAGGAGAAGGTAGCAACCCAGAACGTTCCGTCGAAAGGCTTGTTTACGTCGTTATAGGCAACGCGCAGACTCGTACTCTGGGACACTGCGGATAACGACTGTGTGCATTGAAAATTCGGCGTTCGTCCGTCGATCTGGTACAGCCCGCTATCAGTGAACGCTTGGAATCCTACCGTCATTCAATACACTCCATAAACAAGCATGCCCGGCATAGGCGTATAAAAATTTCCATCGTGGTACGAATAGCGCCAACGGATACCGGTAGCGTCGATATCAACGATAGGCACTGGAGCATTCTGGGAAACGTGCCGGAATAACCAGTCCGGATGAAAGGCCCAGAACGGCGTACCGCCCGATAGATCGGCCGAGACATTGCCAGAGTCTCCAGCCTGCCATCGCGCTCCAGTGGTGCCCCTCTCATCGATTCGGACTACGCCCGCAACGCGCCCCGCGCGAGCCGACGCATCCAGCAATGTGCGCCCCTGGGAATCCCAGATTTGCAGGCCGACGGTCAATGCGTGTGTTCTCGGATGTAGGTTTCCAGGGCCGTCTTAACAACAGCAGCGACCGCGCAATCCTTCTCCGCTGCAAGTTGTCGGAGTTGCCTGTGAAACTCAGGCGTAATCCGTGCGCTGATTACCCGGCTGTCCGCGTAAGGGATATCCGGAACGCGGTGAACATTATGCATAGTTGTACTAACTCCTTTTTGTAGACAACAAGAAACACAGCCGAGCGGCTATGCAGTTACGGTTCGCCTTGCACGTACCTGGGGCATCATTGGCGGCTAGCCTATAGGCTAGCCTTCCGGTAGGCATGCCCGATGGAAGGCTGGAGCCGGTCTTACGACCGCCGCCCTTCATCGGGTGAGGTTCGTCCTCTCCTAAGCCATGCCCTGTTTCGTATCGTGAAATGCGCCAGACTCTCCTTAGCTCAGGGGTGTTTTATATCGTGGAATTCTCACCAAAAACGAAGTAGCTCTCCTTAGCTGTGGGGAGTTTTACATAGCGAAATTTTTAACCGATCTCGCCGGTTGCTACCTTCTCCTCACCCATGACGTAAGCCCCGTCCTTGCGGATCGCAGGTAGGACAACGGAAGTTACCCACTTGCGGAAGGCGCGGGCTTGAGGTTTGCGGCTGCGCATGATGAGAGCGTACAGGCCGGACTCGGAGACAATCAGCGGCGCGCGGCCACGTGAACCACTATTCAATAGGGGTTTGAACTCGTCAGATTCCAAGATCGCCCCGATGTTGTCAGTACGTGTTGCCAGCACATCGCACACATCCTTTGCAACAAACCAAGGCTCCCCGTCGATCTTGGCGGTGCGGAGGTTACGGCCTTCAAAGTTGAACAGTTCCACTGCGTTTGACAACGAGGAACCAGAATGAACAACCTCATTACGACGGGCGATGCACCGCAGACGATGAGCAGCCGCGAGATTGCGGAGCTTACGGGGAAGGCACACAACCACGTCTGCCGGGACATCGTGAAGATGCTGGAAGGGCTGGGAGAACAAGAATCCAAATTTGGATTCTTGTATTCGGCGACTGTCGGTAACGGCGCAACCAAGAAGTTTCGGGAGTTCCGCCTTCCCAAGCGCGAAACCCTGATCTTGGTCTCTGGCTATAACGTGCAGATGCGGGCCAAGATTGTCGACCGCTGGCAAGAACTCGAACAACAGGTCGCCACTCCGCCGAAGTTGACCCGTGAGCAGCAATTAGCCTCCGCGCTACTGCTATCTCAGGAAGTGCTAGCGGAGAAAGACGCAGTGATTGCCGAGCAGGCGCATACGATCGAGCAGCAGCGGCCGGCCGTAGAGTTCACCCGCGCCGTCCCCTCGTTACTTCGCGGCCCAAGGTAGGACAAATTTTGCGGCGAGCAGAACCAGAACGAAGAACCCCGCCGCCCATGTGAGCGGATTCCCGCGTAGCCGCTGGAAGAATCCGCCCTCCCTCATCGCGACTTGCTCCGCGTGCAGCCGCGCCGTCTCGCGCATTAGACTACGTGTAAGCGCGCTGATTTCTTCGTTGGTCATGGCAACCTCGTAGGTATCTTGTTGGTCTACGTATTCAGCATACTCGAAGTACGGCAGTCATCCATACCCCCGCCTACGCCCAATATCCGACCGGTTGCCACACCAGCGCAGCGTTGCCGAGCCACACGCACAGGCAGATGAGCAACAGGATTCCGTGCTTCACGCGTTGCCCTCCTTTGCTGCAAGGCGTTCGTGCCAGCGCCGCCCCTTCTCTGCCAGCGCTCCCCGCAACGGCTCGCCGTATGTGTTCTCCTCCATCCAATCGAGGAAACTACCCGGCGCAGCACGCAGCATTTCCGGCGTAACCTCTAGCTCGTACCCGCCGTATACCGGCTCTTCCGACATAACGATAGAGATGCAGAAACCGGGACCGCCCTGACTCTTGAACCATTTAGGCAGCGGTTTGGATTCCCGTGCCCCATAGTGTCGCGCTGATGCTGCCCGCGCCCTTTCCATGATCTGCTCCACAGCATGCCCCATGCTCATTCAAAGCACTCCTTATTGATTGACAGACGATAAGTTACATCTAGCTTCTCGGTTGATGGAACAGGCTCTACATGGAACACGAATCCAAATTTGGATCGGTACAGAACCCGCTCTACGAACCGGGGGAAACCCTGTCTCTTTCGTAGCTGCACACCGGAACGCGACGAACTCCTCACCCGCCGCTACCGCTTACTACTTCTCGACCCTGACTAGGGGCCGGTAGGACTTGCCTACGCACTGAATTGTTAAAGAGCCGGTCTCGTCCGTTTCGCGCCGGACGAGAGTTGCAAGGCGGTAATTTTGTCTCACAACAATTCGAATATTACATGTGTTTTGTGTCACAGAAATATGATTCTCCCTATTGAAAAGTAGTTTCCGATAGCCGCATGCTCACCGATATCTGTTAGACTGCTCATATCAGTGATACAGGACACGAAAATGGCTACAAGAGGTCGACCAAAGGGCGTGGAAACACGGGTCTTGCATGTCCGTATTCCGGTCACGCTGCATGAGCAACTGGAAAACCTCCAGTTCGCCACCAAAAGGACTACCTCCGACGTGGTGCGGGAACTGCTTGATCGCTACGTACTAGCGCACAGCGCGCTACTTGATGAGATTGCCAAAGCGCGGGCCGACGCATCCCGCCGTTGGAGTGCAACGGAGATAGAGGCACAGGAACGAGGACAATTAGAAAACGACGAGGAAGCTGCGAAGCCAGAGAACCAGTACGGCAGCCGGGAGGAATGGGAGAACAACTGACAGGCGGGCGTCCGGCGACGCCTGAAGCCCTTCAAACGTGCCGATGCGGCCGGACGTAGCTTTATCACTTTCTCCGCAACGCGGGAAAAGCCGACCGGCAATCGCCTGTCACGCCCGTTCTATAAGGCTCTCGTACGCTACCTGCCGTTTTACCGGGGTCGCTCGGGCATTTTGGGCCGGGTGGTACAATCTGGACTCATCCTGTTGTCCCGGTCAAAACGGCTTGGGTCGTGCAGGGACATTCCGGGGACACTCGGGCGCAGATTACAGCGTAGATTCACTGGTTGGTAGAGCACTGGAAGGCCCGCGCAGCAAGGCGGAGCGGGTCTGAAAGGCCCCTTCACACGGCAGGGGTCACTGGTTCGATCCCAGTACCGCCCACCAAAGAATTCGCCGCTTGTGGCGACGCGTTAAGCATTGGATTGAGCAGTTTTCTCCGGCGCTGGCGCAAAGCCACTAGGCAAAGGAAAAGCCCTGCACTCGCAGGGCTTTTTTTGGCCCGATCTCGCCGAGATGGCGCTCACTCCCCCTGCGGCGCCTGCGAATCCGCCTTCATCACAAGCCTGGGGCGCGCCCGAACGTACGCAGCAAAGAGTGAATCATGAAACCGATAATACCGGTCTCGTAATTTCTCGATCTCGTTACCGTATTCGTCAGACGCGAGGTGACCGACGTATTGACTTGCATTATCAACCCCCTGATCAAGAGCCAGTCTATACGCATTTGTAGTCCAAATCTCGCCATCTCCACCCTGAGTTTCTGCCAGCGCTTTCAAAACAATTTCCCTATGCGCGGACGACGCTACGGCCTTTTTATACCTCCCCTCCAGCACCGGGTCGGCTCCACGCTCCGCAATTGACCTCAACGTTCCATCGATATCAGAGGAACTGAGAACTGATTTATTTTCACTGAATGCCAGTCGAAATGCATATTTCCCAATCAGATGCACCATGTATGGATGCCCCTGCGCCAACTCAATAAGTCGGTCCGCCGCATTTGGATCGAATTTAATGTGCTCATCCACCGCCATTTCAGCTATCAAAACAATTTCCTTCAATTCAGCCGAATTCATTGAAGGCAGGGGAATAATCGATCCAGCAAACAATCGATCAGCTGAAAGATGCTCCTTCATGAGCTGATGAATATCTTGAGCAACACCAACCAAACAGAACTTAACTTGCGGGACGTTTGTCGAAATTGCTTTCAAGAAAGATGCAAATCCTGATGGATCATCGATTTGGTCAAACTCGTCGACAACTATTAGGATGCCGTCGGACGCCACCTTTTGCTCAATGATCGCAGAGACCGCATTGGTGAACACCGTGTCGATCGCATGTGTCGCTATCGCCGGCTCCGCTCTGGACTCAGCCTTCTTTTCACCACTCAACCCTATCTCGACTCCCAGCAATTTCCCACCAAACTTCGGACTATAAGCGCTAACGACTGTTGATGCCTTAGGAATATCATAAACCCAATCACCAAGGCACGATGTTGACGTCAGAAGTCGCTCAAGCAGATCCGTTGTATTTTTTGTAGTTTTTCCACACGCGTAGTATACAGTCAGAAAATCCAATTTTCGATCATGCGTAATTCCAAGCTTTTCAAGAATATCGTTATCCCCTGTAGCGATATTCGCAACCTGCCTCGACAGAGAGGTTTTTCCGATCCCACGATTCCCAACAATAGCAATATGCGCCCCTTCCGCTATTAATCCATAATAGGCATCACTGACTGCATTTTTTCTACCCGCAAATCTACTCGCGTCACTAACTTCTTTCGCCGGCTGAAATGCGTTCTCAATCTGCGTGATGGTCGGCTTAGTCACTTTGCTTACCTTTTTAGGAATTTCGAAGCATTATTTGAATTATAAAAATCTCTCAGACATTAAAAAACAACATTCAGTCAAGGCCAACACTGTCGTGCATGCTTCACGTTCAGAATTTCTACCGCATCGGCATCAACGCTATACACGACAATGTAATTGTGATGCACCACCATCTCTCTCGTTCCAGATACGCGCCCTGCCCGATACAGCCTCGGTCGAACCTTCAACCCCTCCACCTTTTCGCGAATCATATGCACCAGGGCTAATGCGGCATCCGGATCGTCCTCACCGATAAACTCCAAGATACACAACAGGTCTTCCTCGGCCAACGGCCGCCATTTAAGTCTTAGCACGCTTCCCCTTTCGCATCGCTTCGACGCGGGCCAAAGCCTTATTCATTACGTCCTCATGCTCGATACTCGGGCGCGGGTCGTCGATCGACTCCTGCACCTGCTCGCGCAACCATTTGTCATAGGCCGCCGCATTCGCGTGCGTCTGCTTCATTGCCGCCGCACGATCCGGACGGTTTGAGCGCTCGATCTCGACCTCATCCGGTCGCCATGCTTCGAGCGAGAAACGCCCCGACTGCAACCCAAGCTCGCGGATCACCTCAAGAGCCTTGACGGGGTTCCGAAACGCACGCGGCCGGCGATTGTTCGACGTGACCAGCACGGCCGTTCCGGCCGTCCGCGTCTCCAGCTCGACGTAGAATGAACCACCCTCAGCCTTGAGGACGGCGGACAGAACACCGCCCGCGTGTGCGGCAGCAGCAGCCTGAGACACATCTAACGTTTTCATGGCACAACCTTTAGAAGATAACGGCACGATCTATAATACATCGTGCCACAGCCAATAGCATTCCGCCCCCATTATTTGACGTAAAACCTCATGCGTCTCAGCCGCGCATGCCCCGCCGGACGCCCCACATGTAGGACCAGACGTACGCAGCGCTTCGTCACCGTGATCGATGAGTACCCAAGCAAGTCTTCGGCGACGTACAGCGACATCCCAACCATGACCAGCCACGGCACGAACGTATCGCACAGATCGCGAACACGGGAATCTGCCCTACCTGCCCCAGTTGAATACGAGATGCAACCTCAGCCACCCGGCTGTCAACGCCTCAATGTCCGCACTATTTTTCAACGGCCACTCGGAATCAAAGCCGACATGTCACGCCATAGGCTTGCCGCCCCCACCAATATGAAGTTCCTGAGCGCGGCATACGACACGCTCCCAACGCGATCTCTGTTGCCTCTCGCTTTTCGGCGAATTGCCGTCGATGAAGTGCAGTTCCGCCATCTCAACGCCGACTAGCCCGTCACTTCGCACAAGCATGTAGGGACACCGGGAAGCCCCGGCAACTCCCGTCAGTTCGAGATAGTCGCCATGAAACGACAGAGACAATCGCCATTCGCGCTCTTTCTTCTCGACTTCCCCCTTTGCCCCGAAAGGTTAAGTCTTTTTGTCTAGCGCTCATTTACCCATCCATCACGGCCGATGAAAAATCGTTGCCCCCCACTTTGCCCCGCTCACCGTCTAAATATCGCTCACGTTGTACGTTTCAGCATTCCCTGGATTTGTCCGCCCATGACGCGAAGCTAAACCTGTACCTACGAAACCATCACCATCAATTTAGATTGGCACGGCAACTGATCATGAGCATGGAATTTCCGCATCGATAACGCACCAACATCGCAACACGATACATCTCAAAAACGTGTACAAGCCTCCTCCACCCAAGCGTCACGCAAAACGCCCCTCTCACACGCCTCTTCAAAAATCCGGATAGTTAGTCTCCCATTTCTTCCTAAAATCCCCCTGAGAGATTCCATGCCTCTCCCGACAAAAATCCATTGCATCATAATAATCATCAAAAACATGGTAAGCGTAATTTTCCGAATGATCCGAAAAAACCTCCTGATCCTCATGATATTGCCGCTCGACAGTATAGCTCTCTACTTTATAAAGCCATAAGGCGTCGCGCCTCGGCATCCTGCCAAACACCTCGATTTCCGGATACAAATCTTCCACGGAAACACCTTCCTCGATCAACTCTCGCGCCCGTTCATCCATATATCGAACGGCTCTGACTATCACATACTTAGACCCGCCATCAGGCAATATTTCCTCATAAAACATGCCATTCTCATCACCTCGAACTCCGGAAGGGAATGGGCTGTAATAAAACCTGGACTCTTTATCCATCGCCAATCATCCTTACGATCGAACTCTAATAAAATATTCTTATTATCTTTCCATCAAAATTATGGATCTGGAGGTGATCGCCCTGCAAGGCGTGATCCCCCGGTTTTGCATTCGCATCCGCAGCATCCCAATGGTAAGTACCTTCCCGCTCATACGCACCACGCCCACCGGGCAACCAGTCCGAGCCGCTTTCAGAGATCTTTCCCTTCGGAAGCGCCTGCCCTGTTGTATTCCTATATGCTCGAGGCATGCCCTTGCCCGTGGTTAGCGCGATCAACAATTCCTCGGCCTCCGCCCTTGAATTAACGGTTATTTGAGCCCTCTTACCCGAATTCAATTGCTCCTTTATATTTTTTAGATCACTTACGCAAGACAATCCCCACGGATCGATCCAGCCAATAGGATTCGGCGCATACTGATACTGATTCAACCCGCCCGCCAACCCGATCGGGTCCGGCGTAATGAACCGCCCCACGTCCGGATCATAGTATCGGAACGTGCTGTAACAGAATCCCGTCTCCAGATCCTCGTACTGCCCCTGAAACCGCAACGCCTGCGGCAGCGGCTGCATCACGTCCCCCGACGGATTCGCCTGGAATTCCGGTGCGTACGCTTGCAGCACCGTATTCCCCCACGCTCGATATCGCGTCCGCCACACCACCCGGCCGCCTCGGTCCGTCAGTTCCTCCGGCGCGCCGCCCGCGTTCGCATGGAAATAATAGATCTTCGCCTCGGGCTTGGCTTCGGCCTCCGGCTTGTCGCGCTCGCCCCCGTGATACAGCCGCCACAGCCAATGGCTGTCGTCGCTGACCGCGTCGATCCGCGCCAGCGGCACATAGCCGTCGCCCTCGTACAGGTAGGTCACCGCCTGATGGCCGCGATACTCCTGCGCAAGCCGCATCCCGTCCCACACGAAGCGCGTCGTGCCGAACGCATCGTGCTTCGCGATCCGTCGGCCCAACGCGTCGTAACTAAAGCGCACTGTCTGCTCGACGCCGCGCCGCACCGTCCTCACCTCGACGAGCCGATGCTCGACGTCGTACTTCAGATGCTGCTCCGTGTGCCCGCCCGTCAGCTTCTCGACGAGCCGCCCATGCGCATCGTACCGATAGCGGCGATCTCCGCTCATCAGCAGACGATTGCCCTCCACCCGCCCAGGCTGCCCCACCGGCCGCAGGTTCGACGCCGCATCGTACGCAAACGCCTCGGTCAGGACGCCTGCCGCATCCGGCCGCCCGCCTGCGCCCGCGCCCGCGCCGGCGGCCGTGCCGCCGAGCAATCGGCCGGCCGGGTCGTAGTGGTAGTTCAGCTCGCCGCCCAACGGATCGATCCGCGCCGTCAGCTCGCCGCCGCGGTCATACGCGAACGCCTTGCGCAGCAGATCCCGGCTCTGTCGAGTGCCGAAAGCAGCCCATGAACCCGGCGTGCGCTGCCAGTCGCCGATCCATTGCCCGATCTTTCGCGACAAGCCGTCATACGCCGTCGCCAGCGTCTGCGCGCCCTGCGTCCGGCTCACCTCGCGATGCAGACGATCGCGCTCGAAATCGCAGACGGTCTCGCCGTTCGATGCAATCCGGTGCAGATGGCCGCTGCCGTAATACAGCCAGCTCAGCGTGCGGCCGTCCGGCAACGTCGTGCCGGTGCGATTGCCGAGCGCGTCGTATTCATGCGCGAGACGCGTCGTCGCGACCTGCCCGTCGTCGCCGGCCACATCCGACGTCTCCGCAACGAGCCGATCCAGTTCGTCATATGCAAACGTGACGGTGTTCATCGGGCGGCCGTCGAGATGCTTGCGCGCAATCCGTTCGAGGCGCCCGGTCGCGTCGTAATCGTATGTCGTCACGGTTTCCGGGGTGCGCCTGCGAACGAGACGCCCCAGCGCATCGCGCTCCAGCTCGATCGTGATCTGCTCGGGCGTGCCCGCCGCCTGCCGTACGACGATCGGCGCACCTCTCGCATCGCGCTCGTATTCGACGCGCAATCCGTCCGGACCGATCTGTTCGATCAGGCGATCGCCCGCGTCATAGGCAAACCGGTAGCTGTCGCGCACTTCGTTGCGGAGCGTGCGCAGATTGCCGGCCGCATCGTATTCGAAGCTGACCCGATGCCCGTTCGCATCCGTTCTCGACGCAAGGCGCCCGGCCGCGTCGTACGCGAATGCGGTCGCATGTCCGTTTCCGTCGACGAACGCGGCCAGTTCGTCCGTGAGCGACCAACGATATTGTTCATCTCCGCCGGTCGGCAATCGCGTCTCGACGATCCGGTCGCGGCCGTCATGGCGATAGCGCGTCGTATTGCCGAGCGCATCGGTCAGCGCCGCCATCCGGCCGCGCGCGTCGTGTTCGAACCGCGTCGTGATGCCCGAGCAGTCGGTGCGCGCAATCAGCCGGTGCTGCCCGTCCCATCCGAAGTGCGTGATGCCGCCGCGCTCGTCGACGATCGCCGCCGGCCGCCCTTGGCGGTTGAGCCGAAATTCGATGCGCTGCCCGAGCGGATCGGTTTCGCCGACGCGGTTGCCGCGCATGTCGAATTCATATTTCCATTGCCGCCCGTCGGCGAGCGTCTGCTGTTCGAGCGCCATCCATAGCGGATGCCATGCGAATTGCGTTTTCTCGCCAAGCGCATTCGTCAGCTCGGTGGGCAAGCCGCGCTCGTCGTCGTAGCGAAGCCGCGTCGTCGCGCCGTTCGGCTCCACGAACCCGAGCAGCTCCCGGTTCGGACTCCAATCGAAACGCCAGTTCCGCCCGAGCGCGTCGGTGTGCGCGGTCACGAGATAATCGGCGTTCCATTCGCATAGCTGCGTGCGCCCGAGCTGGTCCGTCACGCGCGCCGCCTGACGCTCGAAATCGTACGTGATGCGATAGCGCTCGCCGTCGTCGGTCCAATGTTCGACGATGCGCGCCTCGCGATCCGCCAGACCGTTCTCTTCCGCGAGCGCCTTGCGCTCGAACTCCTCCCACGCGTAACGCGCGGTCTTGCCGCCCGGCAACCGGTGCATCGTCATGCGCCCGGCCGGATCGTAGCCGAAGCGGCGTCGTTCGCGCCCTTGTGCGTCGGACACGCTCGCGAGCAGCCCGTCGGACGTGTACGTGTAGCTCACCAGGCATTCGCTCGCGCCGCCCGCGTGCAGGATCACGCGCGACATCCGCTCGCGGCGCGACGCATCGTATTCGATCCGCACGCGATGGCCCGCCATCGTCGCGAGCTCGTCCAGCCGGCCGTGCGCGTCATAGTGAAAGTGCAGCTGGTTCGCGTTGCGATCCTCGAACACGACGGGACGCAGCGTTTGCGTCGCGAGACCGGAGCGCGGCAGCCCGAAATCGAAGCACATGCCGTCGTCCTGCTCGACCATCCAGTGTCCGCCCGGCGTACACGCGAAGGTCAGCCCCTCGCTGCGATTGAAGTACTTCTGGCCCGGCTGCAGATCGGGCACCGGGGTGCCGCGTCCTTGCGCGTCGATCCAGCGATGCGGATTCTCGCCGCCGGCGCCGAGCCGCAGCTCGACCGCGTACGGCAGGTTCCAGCCGCGCCCGAGCGGGCGATCGTCACGCGGATCGAGGCTGCTGTAGAAGCGCTGCCAGACGATCGGCACCGGTGCGCTCAGCACGAAATCGAGGTCTTCTTCGCCGTCGAGAATCTTCGCGCCCGTCGGCAGATGGACCGGATGCCCGATGCGCCCCGACATCACGCTGCCGACGAGCTTGTCGGCCGCCACGTTGATCGCGAAGTTCATCGCGAAGCACGCGAGCTTGCTGGCAAGCGGCCCCTTGCCGCGTATCGCCTGGCAGAGCGCGATCGCGAGCCCCGCGTATTTCGCGATCGTCGCGAGCCACGGCGGCATCTCGCTCGTGACGTCGCGCACGCGCACGCGATCGCCGCCGATGCTCACGTTCGTCGACCCGGTGTTGATCTTGCCGTCGCAGGTGGTCGCATCCTTGATGCGCGATGCGGGCCGACCGTTGACGAACACGCTCGACGAGCCTTCGGCGAGATGCTCGCCCGCCGGATTCGGATGATTCGAGCAGGCGACGAAATCCTGATCGACCGGCACGAACAGATCGGCGACCGACTGCGGCTCGACGCCGGGCGGCAGCGGCGGCGCCGGCATGCCCGCCGCGCGCGCGGCGCCGCGCCCGTTCACGAAGACGTCGGTCGAGCCCGTCGAGATCGCGCCCTTCACGTCGCCGGGAATGAAGCTGTCGATCAGCTCGCCCGCCTTGTCCGATAAATAGCCCTCCAGCGAATCCGAGCCGAGAAAATGCGACGCCGCCGCATTGACGACCTGCGACATCACCGCGCCGACGACGGCGCCGAGCACCACCGCTCCGAGCCCGCCCGTCCCGACGACGAAAGCCGCCGCCGCCCCGATCGCCGCGCCGACCAGCAGGCCCGCGCCGATCGTCGCCGCCACTTTCAGCATCTGCGCGAGCAGCGATGTGTGCGTGAAGGTGTCTTGCGCGCGAGCGGCGGCGAGGAGCGACATGGCGGGATCAGTTCTGGTTCACGGGAGCAACCGGGGCCGTGGTGCGAGCGGCATGTGTACGAGGCGCGCGCGAACCCGCACGCGTCACGCGTGGGCGCTGTAACTGGCGAGCAGCGTCCGCCACGTCGCGCGGTGCGCGTCCGTCAGCGGCGTCTGGCTCGACAGCGTGATGACGAGCAGACGCGGCGCGTCGGTCACGGTCATCGCCTGGATCTGGTAGAACGCCGATCCCGACTGACGGAACGTGCTTTCGAGCTCCAGCGCCGGCGCGCGCCGCTCGCCGATTTCCACCGGCCTACGCGAGATTTCCTTGAAACCCGTCACGTGGCGCGTCATCAGTCCGATCTGCCGCTGCATGCATCGGCCCAGATCCTCGCCGCCGATCAGTTGATCGCGGCTCACGACGATCTGGAACGTGCCGCTCGTGTCGGGATGCGTGAGCGCGAGCACGTTGACCGTGCGATCGTCGCCAAGCGAAGGAATCTCGAAACTGCACTCTTGCGTGAGATATTTCATGTTCGGCTCGTTGGCAAAGAACTCGCGCGCGGACCGCGCGCAGGCAGACGGGCGAGCGCGTCAAGGATTCAGATCGATCTTCTTGCCCTGCATCAGGAAGTAATCCGAAGCATGTTCGACGATCTGCACGCCCTCGAGCTTGATGAGGCCGTCCTTCGTCATCGTGATGCTCGACTTGCCGCACCGGATGACGACCTGATCGGTGACGTCGAGCACGTAGGTTCCGGCGGGCGGCGGCGCGGCGTCCTGCGCGGGCAGCGCGCCCACGGTCATCGCGAACGCGCTGCCGACACCCACAGTCTGGTTGTTGCCGGTATTCGAAACGTGATCCTGCTTCACGTTGAGCGTGTGATTGCGCCCCACCGCCGAGCGATGATCGTTCCCGACGCTGCGCAGCTCGTCGTGCTCCACCTCCGTGCGCATGTCGCGCTCGGCCTGCAGCCACAGCTCCTCTTCGCCCTGCTTGTCGTCGAAGCGGATCGCGTTCGCGGTGCCCGCGTGCCCTTTCATCGAGCGCGACAGGATGCCGCTTTGCGTCGCGTTCTCCGGCAGCTTCCAGGGCGGCATGTTCTGCGCGTTGTAGACGCGCGAAATGATGATCGGCCGATCCGGATCGCCGTCGAGGAACGACACGACCACCTCGTCGCCGATGCGCGGAATCGTCACGCCGCCGAAACCGCCTCCCGCCCACGGCTGGCCGACGCGCACCCAGCACGAGCTGCCCTGATTGCGCTGCCCGAGCCGGTCCCAATGGAACTGCACCTTCACGCGCCCGAGCGAATCGGTGTAGATCTCCTCGCCCTTCGGGCCGACCACGATCGCCGTCTGCGGGCCGGCGATGACCGGGCGCGGCATCGCGAGCGACGCACGGAAAGGGATCTTCTTGCGGATGCACTGGAAGCTCGCCGTGTACGATGCGGCGCCTTCGTTCGACTGATAGTTGTTCACGCCGTGATGGTGCACCGCGGTCAGCAGGAATTGCCGGTCCTCGGGCCGCGCGCCGCCGTGATCGTAATGATCGGTGAGCTCGAAATAGCGGCCGGGCGCGAGCGTGCGGCAGTTGCCCGCGCCGGTGAACGCCTTGCTGCCCGCCGCCAGCGCTTCGAGCCGGAAGCGCGCGAGCTCCTCGCCGCGGTCCGTCGAATCGAAGCCGTGCAGCCCGACGTAGTCGTACACCTCGTACGGCTCGACGCTGCCCTGCTCGGCCTTCGTGTCGCCCGACACGTAGCGCCGCGCGCCCGGCACCTTGTAGTCGAACGTCTTGAGGCTGACGGTGCTGGACGTCAGTTGTCGATGCGCGGCGAACTGCGACACGATCGCTTCGTCGTCGACGACTTCGCCCGCCGAATATCGCAGCGCCGGCGCGCCGTCGATCGGCTTGGCGTGAGTCGAATCGTCGGTGACGATCAGCTTGTGGCCGTCGTTCGCATGCTCGAAATAGTAGAAAAGCCCTTCCTGCTCTATCAAGCGGAGCACGAAGTTCAGATCGGTTTCGCGATACTGCGTGCAATAGCTATATGGCTTGAGCGCGCGGGACAGACGAAACGCGTAGGACGCCAGTTTCGCGTACTGCGAGAACACGCCGTCGAGAATGTCGCGAACGCTCTTGTCCTGGAAAATGCGCGAATCGACGCGCCGCGACAGCATCCACAGCCACGGCCGGACGGTGGCCGCATACGTCGCGAGGCCGCCGTCCGCGCCGGTATGGCTGAACTGCGTCACATAACCGTGGAAATGGCGCTCCGAGCCGCCGCTCGACGGGGTCGCCAGCTTCAGCGATACGGTGACCGGCTGCCCAATCATCTGCTTGAGCTCGATCGTCGGATCGCGCGACGCGAGGCCGATGCGCATGTCGAACAGAACGGACAAGCCTTCGCTGCATTGAAAATCGCTGACGACGAGCGCCGACTGACCGGAAAGCGGTGTCCGAATGCTCAGCAGGCGACTATTCTGCAGGTTCAGAAAACCCGCAAGGTCGGATAATTGCATGTTTGCCCCCCGGCGCGCCCTCGTTCTTTTTGACGACATAGCAGGACGAAAATATAACGCATTAACTTGGAAAGTCACTGCGTTTTTTCCGGGTTTTAAAGCCAGCCCTAATTGCCCTCGACAAAACCCGGAAATTATTTCGCAGACCTCGAAAAAATCATAATCGGACGGTAACACTTACACTATCGAATCGGTTCCGGCGTATTCGTGAAGAAGATCGATCGGCCGCATCATTCGACAGACTCGCATTAAATCGGACCGCCGATTATATTCACGGTTTATCGACGATTTTCCGAATGCCTTCCGGCAAGCGTCGCGACGTGATCGGCCTGAAACCCGTTCCATCCATTGCCATTCCACTGCCATGCCGAACGCACCTGCCTTGTGGGAGCCGTACTGCCATCGATCGGAAGCGGAATTCCATCTGTCGAACTTCGCCGGCAAGGTGCTCGGCCCAAAGGCGGGCGTCGTGTTTTTCGACGGCGTCGGCGCGTCGCGCCTGAAATCGGCGACGCCCGACGCCAACGGCAATGCGCTCGATTTGGTGGTCGCCGTGTCCCGCCCGCCGCTGATGCCGGCCGATCCGCTCAGCTCCGCGACGCCTCAAACCATCGATCAATTGTCGATGCAGTGGGCGCAGAGCGTGTCCGCGGCCAGGCGATCGGCGCCCGGCCGGGCGCTGCTCGGGCCAGGCGTCTCGAAGGCCCGCGACTTCATCGAGGAACACAAGAGCGCATTCGACGGCGCGGCCGTCGTCGGCGACACGTTCAGCATCCTGGCGGGCGCCGTGTCGTTCGCCGCGATACTTGCCGGCGGCGTGACGCTTCTGCCCGTGCTGGGCCTCGTGGCCGGCATGACGTCGGCATTGCTGCTGCTCGAAGACAGCCGGATGTTGAAGTACGAGCTGACGGGCGACGAGGTTCGCAAGAAGCCACTCGGCAACGCGTGGCACTACAAGGTGCTCGAAACCGTGGGGCCGATCCTCATCCTGCCGGACCTCGCCGCGAGCGGTCCGCGCACGCTGGCTTCGCTGCCCCGCGTCGCGCGGGAGGCCGGCGAAATTTCCGAAGAGGCCGTCCAGGCGACGAAGCGGCTCGCGTCGCAACGCAACGCGCTCGACGGGATCAAGAGCGCGTCGCTCGACAATCCCAATCGGGCCGCGGCTCAGGCGCAGGCCCGGCAGATGGAGGAACAGGCGAGCCGCTTCGCCGACGCCGTGCGCGAAGCGCAACGGAAACTGATGCAGGCTCGTCGCGAACTGCTGCTGTTGCGGACGATCGAAGCGCCCGCCTACATGGCATCCATCTACGGAGCCAGCGTGTACGGCATCGATCCGCCCGATAGCGTCACGCACGGGATCGACCGGCTTCAGCAGCGCCTCGGCGGCGAGCCTCGGCAAGACCCTGACCACCCCGCTCGCCTCCTCGTCCCCGATCGCCCGATGACGTCTCAACCCGGCGCGCCCGCGCCCGTCCTGCAATTTCAAGTCGGCGTCGGCCATCGTCCGGGAGCCGCGCATTGACGAACTTCGATCATTCCGCTGACGCGACGGCCGCGCGTCGTGCCTCCGGCGCCGCGGCGCGCCCCGGAAATCGCCCCGCCGGCGCGCCGCCCCAGGCGATTCCCGCGGGCATGGCGTTCTTCGTCGCGGTCGGCACGACCTTCATGGAACTCTTCGACTGTCTCGGCGACGTCGTGGGATTCGCTTCGGAAAACTACCGATTCGAGGAGATCGCCGTGGCCGCGGCGATCATGCTGACGGTGGGCATCGGAATCGGCAAGGGGAAGCGCTGGGCCGTGCGGCTGTTTCGTTCGCTATCCTATGCGGGCATGGCGGCGCTCGCCGCGGTGCTCGCGTTCGGCGCGTTCCTCACGATGGGCGCCCACCCGCTCGACGCGTGCCTTGCATGGGTCATCTTCGCATTCGCCGTCGTGCAGATTCCGCTATACGTCGTCATATTCCGCGCGCTAAGACGCGTGCGCTGGCTCGATCCCGAGTCGCTGCCGCACGAGTGGGAGCCGTCGGCCCGTGAAGCGCGCGGCCGCTGAGCGCGTGCCGATTCCGGCGCTTACCCGACGACCGGAGCGCGGCGTCTCTCCGTGCGATGCGCGGCGCGCGTTTCTCCGTGCGCTTGGCCGCGCGCCGCCCGCGCCGTGTCACGCGATGCCCAGCTGCTTCGCGGTCGCATCGATCGCCCGCTTCGCCTTCTCCACGATCTCGTCGATCTCAGTCTTCGAAACCACGAGCGGCGGCGACAGCAGCATCCGGTCGCCCGTCGCGCGCATGATCAGGTTGCCGTTGAAGCAGTAG